>JAUVJO010000099.1 GCA_030592345.1 Deltaproteobacteria bacterium | reverse complement strand
CTATATCGCCGTTTTTGACACCAAAAACGGCGATATAGCCCCTAAAAACGGCTATTTCTGGCAAACTAATTCTGAATTTTCAAGGAGATAGCTTGGTCCGACCCCAAAGGCCAAGTCCCCCAAAGGCCAAGTCGTGTTTCAAGACCTTCCTCTATTGCGGCCTTTATGAGTCTTTTGTCGTAACAGACGAAAATGAAAATGTCTTCAATTTTCTCGTGCAAAAGCAACGCCGAGGCAAGATGTATGGCATCAAAGCCTCGAAGCGGGTGAGTAGCTACCAATTTGTCAATAATTTCATGCAAACGTTCGTTGACATCCACGCGAATAAAGCTTTTCCAATCTTTTTGAAATGATTTCAAAACCGCCTTGAAAATGTGGGCATCAATATCCCTTGACTCTCGTCTTTTTCTATAAATTGAGGCCAAGGTTTCTGCGTAAGCTACGGCGGAGGTGATGATTGCGGTAGAGTCTTTCCACAAAGAGATTACATCTTCGGAGCTATTTTCTTTGAAATATTTGTAACCGTTCACTGGTTCAGAAGTTCAGGGTTCACCGAAAACTTGTCTGCCGTGACTCTGCACAGGCAGGTCTGAACCGTCCCGCATGCCTCGCAAGCTTGGCGAGCGGGCAGGTGATTCGTGGAATATGGGAGTTTGTTGGGTTTTCTTCGGTATGCAAAACGGTCTTGCCCCGAAGTCCAGAGTGAGCTTAACATAGCGTTGAACCAGCAAAATATAAGGTAACCCTGAACGGTGAACCTGTGAACGCTTTCAACTTACGGGGAACACAAGAGGAAAATAACAGGTGCGTCAAAAAACATGGTGAAAGGGTAGCTTTATTAAAGTATATCATCTGGAAAAAAAGATAAAGGTCTCATCCCGTCAACGCCTCGGGTAGCAGCTCCATGTCCCGGGTGTCGGAAAATAGCAATACACCCTGTGAACGGTTACGAAAAAACTATTACGAAAAACTGCTTTGGGGTTCAGCTTTTTTTGGCATCTTAGCTCACTTTGAGTCAGTTTAGGCACTTCAGGAAAGCGCAATCTGTGACCTTACGGGTTAACCGAATATTCACTGTGAGAGCGGCTTCCAGCCGCGATTCAGGATTCCATGTGCCTGGAGGCTTTGTTGAGTACAAGCCCATTACCATTTCCGACATAATGGACTTCCTTGTTGACACTGATCTGAGCAGGCTGTAAGTAGTCGTATAAGTAAGTCCAACATTCTCCAGGGTCGGCTTGTGAGTTACACATAAAAATCTCAACTATTGCATACCTGTATTCAGGATATGTGGAAACCAAAATGTGTGATTCAGCTAAAAAGACTACCGCAGTTATTCCTCTGGTTGGATATGATACAGAACCACTTCCGAGAACCGTTGCACCCACTTGCTTTGCAGCACGCTCGGCTATCCGGACTATTTGATCCTTATTGTTGAGATCGCCCCCACATCCATAGCAATCAATATTTAGTTGCGTAACGGCTTCGTGTGAATTCATATATGAAATTCCCGGCATCCTTGATGAGTCAGTTTACACTTTTCCTGGCATTTTGGTTGCAGTGAGGTTTCAGGTGTCAGGTGTCAGGTGTGAGACGGGCAGAACCTGTGCTGTTCTCAAGGCGAACACCGCAAACCTGAACACTGAAACCCGGCCTTCATTTCGAAAAAAGTGTAAACTACTTTTGCTCGATTTTGAAAGATGCCGAATTTCCCAACAAAGTTGGCTCAATCGGCAAAAAGATAGTATCACTTGCCCGATAAGCAGTCAATCCACAACTTTTGGACCTGTGCGGTTACACGTCACAGCATTCAACACACGGAAATGGAAAGAATTGTCACGAAAACACGAAAGATTGAAAACACGAAAAAATGCCGGTAACTGGCATCATTTCATAGTAAGTGATAACTGTATGTGCCACAGCGCAGGCAACCACCCCCAGTAACTTGACGTCTCGGAATTTCTACAACCAATTGAATTTATAGGTGTTTATCTGCCCTATTCCCACCTCGATCGAGGAATAATGGAATATTGGAAAGATGTAGAACATAAAAAGATGAAAATCCTTTTATACCTCGGAAGGTCATAAATTGAGGTTTTTTCGGTGAGCAATGAGCATCAAGAGCAAGGCGCGAAGGCGCGGAATAGCAGGCTATTGCAAGCCTGAGCAACGCAGCTATTGATGTTCAGGGCCAGCGACAAAGCGGAATTTGTGGCCTTTCGAGGTATAAACCCATTATTCCACCATTCCATTATTCCATCATTCCAATTGGGGCGAAGCCCCTAAGTTCATTTTCATGCCTTGTTTCGTGTTTTGCGGCGTTCGCCTTGAGAACAGTACGTACTTTCGTGTTTTCGTGATTGATTTTAAATAGTTTTCTAACCGCACAGCTCCCAACTTTTGGGGCGAGTCCTTACGTTCTCCGTTGACACATGAGCGTCCTTGTCATATGCTTTTTTTCTCTGATTTCTCAGGCTTAATCCCGGCCGGTCACAAGTGCACCAGAGGCACCAGGTCTTTTCTATGCACGCTCTTTTTCGGATACTAAGACAGATATCCTTGCAACTGCGACGGGAAAACCTGCACACTGTGGTCCTTGTCCTGGTGGTCCTGATTCTTGTGGCCACGGTGGCTTTTTCGTATTTCGAGGAAGAGCTGGGCATCTTCGACGCCTTTTGGTGGTCGATTGTGACCGTAACTACCGTAGGCTACGGCGACATCTCTCCGGCCACCCCGGCCGGCCGGTTCGTAGGCATAGTGCTTATGATGCTGGGGATCGGGTTCTTGGCTGTGCTGACGGCCACTATCGCCAGTGTCTTTATCGAAAGCAAGCTCATGGAGAACAGGGGCATGAAGAGAGTAAGAGTCAAGGGACATTTGGTGATCTGCGGGTGGAACTTTCGGGGCAACGATATCATTGCGGAACTGCGTGCTGACCAGAAGAGCAAGGAGATACCCATAGTCGTCATTGCAGATCTGAACGAAAAGCCGTTGGATGATTCTAATCTCCACTTCATTCGCGGAGAAATCAAGCCCGAAGTCCTTGAGAAGGCTAACCTGAAAGAGGCTCAGACCGTGATCCTTCTCTCGGATGATCACCTGGACACTCACGTTCGGGATGCCAAGACCATCCTCGACACCCTAACCATCAAGAGTCTTTACCCGGATGTTTACGCCTGTGTCGAGCTCGTTGAGTCCAAGAACGTTGGACACTGCGAGAGGGCAAAGGCAGACGAGATCATTGTGGTGGGCGAATTGAGCACCAATCTGCTGGTCCAGGCTGCCCTGGACCATGGGATCACCCACATGATCACTGAACTGGTCAGCAACCGTTACGGCAACGAGCTGTACAAAATCGAGATGCCTTCGTCCCTGGTTGGACAGACCTTCTTTGAGGTAATGTGCGAACTGAAAAAGAAACATGGTATTCTTTGTCTGGCGGTGGAAAACAGGGAGGATCACAGATTTATTGCCAATCCGGATGGGGACTACCGGCTGGGAGCACAAGATGAGATTGTGGTCATCGCCATGGAACGACCTGAATTGTGCTAGGTATCTCGTAACCGTTCACGGGTTCAAAGGTTCAGGGGTTCAAGGTTCCATCCTCGTCCAGGGACTGCATTTGGGATGCTTATTTACGAGAAAAGCGTCAGCTTCGTCAAGCCTAATCCAAAATTTGGAGCCAAATTGGCAATTATTTGGGGAAATGAGCATTTTCAACGAGGACTTCGGGCCTTCAATGCCGTCTTTGTCCTTAACCCTGAACCCTGAACCCTGAACGTTGAACCCTGAACCTGTGAACGGCTAAAGGATCTCTTCTCTGTTGGATAGAACTGATTCCAAAGGGAAATCTTGTTTCCCATTAGTCAAGTGCGGGGTGTAGGTCCCGTCTGTAAAGGCCCGCATGTCGAGCTGTGCCCAGGGCCCGGGTCGACACCAGCTTGGCTCAACCGGATAACCGGCCAAATGGCTAACCGAAAAACCGGATAACCGAAAAAAAGGAGGTTTCGATGTCTGAAAGATTTGATCTGGTCAAACAGTATCTCTTCGAGATGGAAATACCGGTTGTTAGTGAGGACCCGGCAGAAGAACTGGTGGTGGTGGATAAGGAGGAAGACGGCATCAAGAATCTGATGATAGACTGCGAGGAACCGATCTTGGTTCTGGAGCAGATCATCATGAAGGTGCCACAAGCCCCTGGCGACATGTTCAAACGGCTGCTGCAGATGAACCGCGATCTGGTCCACGGGGCTTTTGTCCTGAACGAAAATGCAGAATTACTGCTTTTCCGGGACACACTCCAACTGGAAAACCTCGACCGGAATGAGCTCGAGGCATCCATCCAGGCATTGAGCCTGGCCCTGGCTGAATACAGCTCGGAACTGCTCAATTATGCGAAAAAATGACCGGAAGTTCTTGTGCTGCCGTTCTCCCAATAGGGAGAACCCGGCTTTTTGAAAAACCTTATTTGCCTTAAGGGAGGTTCTGGATTATGTCTATTTTCAAACGTATCTTTAAAGTAGGTCAAGCCGAAGCTCACGCTGTGATCAACAAGATAGAAGACCCTATAAGGATGACGGAGCAGGGCATCCGTGATCTCAAGAAGGACCTGCAACAGGCCATGACCAGTCTGGCTGAGGTAAAGGGTATGGCGATTCGTACCCGGAGAGACGCGGACAACAAAAAGAAACTGGTTGCCGATTACGAACGCAAGGCCATGACGCTCCTGCAAAAGATGCAAAACGGCGAACTCGATCCTGCCGAGGCGGAACGACTGGCCACCGATGCCCTAAACCTGAAAGAGCAGTATTCGGCAGAGACGGTCCATCTGAGCCAGGAGGCCGAGCGGCACGAGCAGATGGCCAACCAGCTTCAGGCCAACGTAAACAAGATCAAGTCGACCATTACCACGTATGAGAACGACATGATAACCCTAAAGGCCAGAGCAAAGACCGCTGCGGCTACCAAGAAAATCAATGAACAGATTGCCAAGGTTGATTCCTCCGGCACCATCGCCATGCTGGAAAAGATGCGGGCCAGGGTGGAGGAAGATGAATCACTGGCCTCAGCCTATGGCGAAATGGCTTCTGTGGACAAAAGCGTAGACGAGGAAATCAACGCGGCCCTGTCTGGTGCTTCGGCTCCGACAACATCGCAGTCCCTGCTGGAACTGAAGAAAAAAATGGGCATCACGTCAGATTGAGACAGTCATGGGAATAAGAGACTTCTTTAAGAAAAACAAAACTACGGAACTAGATCCATTAACCGACCTTTCTCTGGCCAAGCTTAAGGTGGGGTACTTAGTCGATTACGACCTGAAAACGTGGGAAGTGGTAGCTTGCAATCATTATGATTGGGGCGGTGGTGACATATCTCATGAGTGGCAACTCACAAGCGGAGACGAGGTCGTTTACCTTGAGATGGAGTCGGACGACGAGGAGGAATGGAGCCTGAACCGGAAGATCGCGTTTGGCCGCCTGGATCCGGAAGTCAAGAAACACATCCTTGAGACCCAGGATCCGCCGGAGGAGATCGTCTTCGAAGGGACCACATACTACATGGAAGAGATGACCGGCGGGCATTTTTATAAGAACGGCCAGGGTCCGGGCAAGGAGCTGCTCCGTTGGAGCTACGAAGACGACAAGGGTCGCTCTTACTTGGGCATTGAACAGTGGGGCGAACAGGATATTGATGCCTCGGCGGGAAAACCAGTCGATGAGTATCAGTTCACCAACATCCTCCCCGGGACGCCCTAATACATATCCCATGTCCCGGCCCGGTAGTAGGCTTGGAGAACCGGATTAACCTGGGTATTAATCTTGACCTTATCCATCTCGTGCGCGTCAAGTACTCCTCTGCCAAAATGGACCATCGAGACCATGGCGTCGTTGTTGAGAAAGCGGGTCCTGAGACCGTCAAAATCCTCGGCCAGGACCCGCCGTTTCAGGGTTGGTTCATCCACTTCCGTTGCCTTCACCCCCAAAACCCAGCCCCATTCACCCATGGTTGGAATCTGGTTGTGGTAGGGTAGAGTCGTGAAACCTGCCTCCTTGATCGTCTTGAGGATGCACAAGAAGGCCTGACGGGAAAAGTATGGGCTGGTCGCCTGGGTTACCATGACCCCTCCTGGCCGGAGGTGCCGAGCTGCCGACCTGTAGAAACCCACGGAATAGACGTGCATAAGATCAATGCTATCCGGATCCGGAAGATCAATGATGATCACCCCGTAGAAGTGGTCATCCTTCTTAAGGAACGTACGTGCGTCCTGGTTGACCACATTTAGCCGCTGGTCGTTCATCGAAACCTTGTTGATATCCACCAACACCTGATGCCGGGCAGCCAGATCAGTCATTGCCCGGTCCATATCTACCAGTGTGACCGATTTCACGTCAGCGTATTTCCAAACCTCCCGCAGGGCCAGGCCATCACCACCCCCCAAGATGAGGACCTTATCCAGGTTGGCCGATAACTTCATGGCCGGATGGACCAGGGGCTCGTGGTATTTTTCCTCGTCAAAACTGCTGAATTGCTCCCTGCCGTTGATAAATAACCAGTAGTCTTTCTTCCATTGAGTCATCACGATCTTCTGGTACGGGGTCTGCTGGGCATAGATGACCTTGTCCTTGTATTGACACTGCTCGCCGTACATCATGATCGGTTTGGCTAAGACGCCCAAGGAGACGAGGAACAAAGAACAGACAGCAAAGGCGGCAACGACCACCTTTTTCCTTTGAATCAGACGGAAAAAGAACCACAAAAGAAGGGAAGCCACAAGAAAATTAATTGCGCCCAAGACAATAGGGGTGTAGATCAAACCCAAGTAGGGCAAAGCAAAGAAGGCGAAGAATATCCCCCCAAGGAGCGATCCGTAGTAGTCCTTCTCCATCACCGCGGCAATGTTGGACCTTAGCTCCTCATGGGCATCGTTAAGCCTCATAACCAGGGGGATCTCACAACCTATCAAGCTACCGATCACCATGGCCATGAAATATATGATAAGGTTGATCTGGCTTGTGTATGCAGCCAGACCGTAAGCGAGGGCCGCCGAAGAAGCACAAAGTATGGAGAGACCGAATTCAACAAGGATAAAGGTGTCCAGCAACCCATGCTGGAAGACCTTGCTCAGCCGGCTGCCAAGCCCCATGGTAAATAGCATCAAAGACATGACCATGGTCCATTGAAAGACAGCATTGCCGATGAGGTAAGTAGCCAGCGTGGAAAGGACAAACTCAGCCACGATACCAGCACAGCCGGTAGCAAAGATCGCTATCTTGAGGACCAGGCTTATGCGAAACATCTTGTCCTATACACACCAGTAGATAATAAAAGCGGCAGCGATGTAAGAGAATGCCTCGATGTAGGCAGCACCAACATTCGGCTTTTCCTGTCTGGCGATTTCGTCGGTAAGATTGACTGTAGGCAGGAGCACCTTGTCCGTAAGCAGACGAATCAAGGGAAGCAAGACCAGCCCCAGGACGGCATACCCCAGATAGTCCGGCAAGTTTATTGCCCAGGATTCGAAGTCGCTCTCTGCGGCAAGACCGATTATGATCCCAATGGCCACCAGGGCTCCTGCAAAACTCACCCCTGCGGCCACGTTGTCCTGCTCGATCTCGTCATGGATGCTGTACGGGGTCATGAGGTTGTAGACCAGTCCCGCCAAAATCAGGATGACCTGGCCAATAGCCCAGAATGCGATCACCGTCCAGATACTCCCACCTTGACCCTGGACCGATCCGAAAATAATGAAACCCGAAGCGATGCTTACCCCGGCACAAACTACGCCCGTGCCCTGGTTGTGGTCCCTGATCAGTTCTTCGCTGACCTTGAATTTATACAGGATCAGTTTGTCGCAAATATACCAGGACACGTTGACAAGAATAATGCTTAAAAGGCCATAGATGCACAGATCTATAAGGTCATCAATAATGCTGACACCAGGACCCACCAAAGCCCCCCCAATGGCCAGGACCAGGCCGCAGTAGTAACCGGCTACGGCCAAGGCCAAGGCGGCATTGTCCTTTTCGACCAGCTCGAAATTGAGCTTGTATTCCCGGTGCAGGGCGTCGTTGATCAGTTTGCCGACAAGTAACAAGATGTAGAAGGCGGCGATCAAGATAAGGCCGGTAATTATGATATCTAATTTCATGGACTATTTCCCCCAGCTTCCGCTCCGACCGCGGGTGCTTGTCCGGGTCCGGCCGATGCGCTGATTGACCCTGTCGGAAAAAGATGCCTGTTTGCTCCGCACTTTTGCCATTCGACGAGAGTAGAAATTGGGTTTCTGCCTCTTGGTCAGGGACCCATTTGTGCCGTATTCATTTTTGGACCCGTAATAAGGCCTGCCTTGCGAACGGGATGTGTTGTAAGTGGTGTAATGGTTACGGTAGATCGGGCTAGGCCCCAAGAGGGCGGAGATGAACATATATTGCCCATAAAACGCCCAGAACGAATGGCCGGACGAATCAGTGTTCCAACGTCCGTACCGGGGATTACCGACATACTCATAACCGGGCGGCCCAATGGCCTCACTTTCTTTCCCGTCTTTTTTGACCCAGATAGTCATGCCCAGAAAAGGCTCGTTGCGGCGGTAACAGTCGTCGGGCACTTCCAACCAACCCGTCTCCGTGGTCTTGTCGTCCGTAATTATGCGGTACTTATGGTAATAAGACTTGGAGAAGTTGCCCTCCTTTTTCATGTCGTCTAAAATTACAGAATACGTAGGCACGCCCTTCAGTGCAGCCCTGATCTCATCCAGGGGTGGTTTCGGCCCGCCACACCCATAAAGAAAAAGTGAGGTCAGGATCGCGGCTACTGCGACAAAACGGCATTTCTTCATGGATTGTTTCCTTTTCCGCAGAAAACCCCACGGGTTTTCTGTCACCGGACAGTAAGGGTTTATAGTCCTCTAATAGGTTTAAAACCCTCGACTTCCAGTCGAGCCTTGTTTTTTTAGCACGAGGGTGTATGAAAAAGGTGGTTTGTAAACATTGTCAATAAGCCCACTGGAACTACATTACACCGGTGCTCGCGTGGTGTAGATGCCACACAGTTAGTGGGCAGTTTGGTGTAGATAGTGACTCCATTCATGGGCGACAGAGAAACTATTTTGCAATTTTTTCTTTAGAGTGATCGCGACTTCTAGTCAGATATTTAACCTACCGACTTCCAGTCGGTAGTGGTTGAGTTTTCATCCACTATCAGGGGGATTGCTGTTTGTCAACGAAGTAGCCCAGGCAACAGCAATTCCAATCATGACAAAATAAGGAATTCAGCCACAGACCCACAAAGGGTGCAATATGAAAAAGTGAATCAAGTCTGAGAAACTTCTGGACTCAAGTCAGCCACATGTATAATATGCAAGGCCATGGACTGGCCGTTAAAAATGCAGGGGCGCTTTGTGACAGAAGCAGAGG
>JAUVJO010000207.1 GCA_030592345.1 Deltaproteobacteria bacterium | reverse complement strand
TACCATTCCCATACACTGGATATCGGACGAAATGTTATCAAGATTCTCAATAAGTTGGGCATTGAACCGGTAGTTAGTAATGACGAGAAATGCTGCGGCCATGACATGTTGTGGAATGGTGAGGTTGAAACCTTCAAAAAGTTGGCTAAGGCCAATATTGATGTGATCAAGGCAGCAGGGAGCAAGAAGGTTATATTCAATTGCCCTGAAGGGTATTATGTGTTCAGGGACTACTATACGAAGTTCTTTGGCGACCTCGGTTTTGAGATCATCCATTTCTATGATTTTTTGGCTGAAAAACTAAAGGCCGGTGAATTCGGACTGGAAAAATCGAACGGTGTGGTCACGTACCAGGATCCGTGCAGACTTGGACGGATGGCAGGTATATATGACAGCCCTCGTGACATCATAAACGGGGTTGCTACCTCTTTTGCAGAAATGGAAAGGAGTCGAGACAACTCAGTTTGCTGTGGAACCACGGGATGGATGAACTGCTCCACCTGTTCAAGGGAGATTCAGGGCGAGAGATTGAAAGAGGCCATGGCGACAGGGGCGGATACTTTAATTACTGCTTGCCCCAAGTGTAATATCCATTTTAATTGTGCCGCAAGCTTTATAGAAGGTATTGATATCAAAATAAAAGATCTCACCGAGATGGTCGTTTCTGCCATGAACGGTGCGAAACCACAGGAAACCGCGTAAGGAGGCAGGTTCTCGTGAACAAGGATATATTGATCATTGGTGGTGGGATAGCCGGAATGCAGGCTTCTCTTGACTTGGGAGACATGGGCCTGCAGGTCCACTTGATCGAAAAGGAGACGTGCATCGGCGGCAAGATGGCCCAGTTGGACAAGACCTTTCCTACGAATGACTGTGCCATCTGAATCCTCGGGCCAAAGCTTCAGGATGTCGGTCGGCATCCCAAGATCAATCTCTTAGCATACAGTCTGGTAGAAAAAGTCACGGGGACCAAGGGTGATTTCACTGTTACCGTGAGAAAAAAGGCCCGCTACGTCAACGAGGACTTGTGTACGGGGTGTGGTGCCTGTGCCGAGAAATGTCCGACTACTGTAGCAAATGAGTATGAGCTGGGGCTGGGAAAGCGAAAAGCGATTTACAAATTCTATGCCCAGGGTATCCCTTCTGTCTTCTGTATAGATCCCAATTCTTGTCGGACTTTTCAGGGCAAAAAGTGTGGTGTCTGCGAAAAGGTCTGTCAGGCCAAGGCCATAGACTATAAGCAGGAAGATAAAATCCTTGAGCTAAATGTGGGCGCGATCATCCTTTCGACCGGCTATGATCTTTTTGATGCCACAAGGATACCGGAATACGGCTATGGGAAGCTGCCCAATGTAGTCAACGCCATGGAATTTGAACGTCTGTTGAGCGCGAGCGGCCCAACGGAAGGCCATGTGGAGCGGCTTTCTGACATAAGAGACCATCACCTTATCAATACCACCGAAAAGAAACTCAAGAAATCGACAAAGAGTCTGGAAAATTACGAAAAGAAGCATAAGATGTCATCTGATGATTTTTACAAGCAATTTACAGCCGGAAACATATCGGACGGGGATGAGTTTCCAAAATGGGCAAAGCAATACGAGAATGTTCAGGAGGGGACCAAGAAACTGGAGGAACTCAAAGCCAAGGCCGAAAAATTCGATATCGCAACAAGGCTCGCCTTCATCCAGTGTGTGGGGTCTCGGGACTTTCGCTTTAATAAGTATTGTTCAAGTTATTGCTGTATGCATAGCCTTAAAGAAGCGATGATGGCCAAGGACCATGATGCCAGGACCGAGGCATATATCTTCAACATGGACCTGCGCACGGTCGGTAAGGGCTTTGAAGAATACAAGGTGCGCGGGGCAGAACAGATTGGTCTTCATTATATTCGTGGCCGTGTTGCTGAAATTACACAAGATGAGAACGAAAACCCGATTGTTTGGTACGAAGAGACCACATCTCAGACTACGAAGCACATGACTGTCGACTTGGCCATCCTGGCCGTGGCGTGTGAAGCCCCAAAGGGGATAGAAAAAATGGCCGAGATGCTCGGCGCGGACCTGGACGAAAACAGGTTTTTTAAAACAGATCCGCTCAACCCACTGGATACTACCGTGCCCGGCATCTACGTGTGCGGGTGTGCCCAGCGGCCGATGGATATACCGGAGTCGGTGGCCCAGGCGAGCAGTGCTGCTTGCAGGGCAGCAGAGGTGGTGGCGGGAGGCTAGCCTAGCAGCAGTTCGAATGCGGAGTGCAGAAATCGGGGAACGAATAACACATAACAAATAACAATCAGATGGAGAAGTCCCTTGGAAGAAGAACTTAGAATAGGCGTATTTGTCTGTAAGTGCGGCAGCAATATCGCGGGTGCTCTGGATGTGGAGGGATTGGCAGAATATGCCTCGACGCTGCCTGATGTCGTGTATGCCCCGTGGAATCTTTATACGTGTGCGGACGCAGGTCTTGACGAAATCAAGAAAGGCATCAAGGAGCACAACCTGAATCGGGTCGTAGTCGCCTCTTGTTCGCCCCGTACGCACGAGCCTCTTTTCCGGTCAGTTTGTGAGGAGGCGGGCATGAACCCTTATTTGTTTGAAATGGTCAATATCAGAGACCAGTGTTCCTGGGTCCACCAGGATAAGTCATTGGCCGAATCATCTATGGCCAAGGCCAGGGATCTGATCCGCATGGGGGCAGCAAAGGCAGCGCTTCTTAAACCCCAGGAGATTATTGTATCTGGGGTTGAGGTCAAGGCTCTGGTGATTGGCGGTGGCATTGCTGGGCTCACGGCTGCTATATCTCTTGGCAACAGGGGTTTTCCGGTAATCCTGCTGGAAAAGGAAAAAGAGCTGGGAGGCATGCTTCGGTCTTTGTACAAGCTGGCCCCCATGGATGCGGATGCATCCGAGGTCATAAACGCCAAGATTAAAGAAGCCGAAGATCACCCCAATATCGAGATTTACACAGGCGCTACCATTGAAAAAGTGGAAGGTTTTATCGGCAAGTTTGATGTAACCTTTAGCGCCAACGGCACCAGCAAAGACGTGAGGCTCGGTGTGGTCATTATCGCCACTGGCGCGGGGAACCTCGTGCCCGAGGGTATGTACGGATATGATGGCGAGAAGGTGATTACCCAGTGGGAACTGGAGGAAAGATTCAAGGCTGGCAAGGTCGATGCGAACAATGTGGTGATTATCCAGTGCGTTGGCGCAAGAAGCCCGGAGAGACAATATTGCTCCCGTATATGCTGTGCGATTGGTATTAAGAATGCCATCCTGATCAAGGAGATGAATCCGGAGGCGAAGGTTCATATCCTGTACCGAGATCTCATGATGTACGGGGTTGAAAACGAAGACCAACTTCGTAAGGCAAAAGAGCTCGGTGTCCGGTTTGTCAAATATGATCCTAAACAGCCACCCGTGGTTGAAGAAAACAAGGTGACTGTCTTTCACCAACTGATGGGCACAGAGCTTGAAATTCCACAGGATATGGTAGTACTGTCAACGCCGCTGGTGGGGACTGAAGACGGCGTGAAGGTGGGCAACCTCTTCAGGGCAGGCCTGGACAAAAACAAATTTTTCCTTGAGGCCCATGTGAAGCTTAGGCCGCTTGATTGTGGAACTGATGGCATTTTCATCTGTGGCAGCGCACACTACCCAAAGGATGTTCGTGAAAGCATTATGCAGGCCCTGGGGGCGGCGTCCCGCGCGTCTATTCCGTTGTCACAGGGTGAGGTAAAGATTGAACCGATTGTAACATGCCTTGTTGACAAGGACGCCTGTCGCGGGTGTGGCCTCTGTGTGGCGCTTTGCCCTTACAATGCGTTGGAGATAACGACAACCGATGAAGGCCGCAAGGTTAATGTCATAACCGTGGCGTGCAAGGGGTGCGGTGTGTGTGCTGCAACCTGCTATCGACATGCCCTGACCATTAACTCATTTACCGACGACCAAATGGAAGCCCAGATACACAGTTTTATGGCAGCTTAACGTAAATATTCGTCCAAGGGTTGCGGTTGGGTCCCGCCTGTGGCGGGATTTCGCTAACCGTCAACCGCCAGACGTTACGAGCCGCGCAACCGATAGACGATACACGATAATTGCAAAGTAGTGGAGCCGGATCAAATAAAATAGCGGAACGATTTCATACAAGGAGGTATCCCTGATGGGAGAAGAGTTTACTCCAAAGATATTGACCTTTTGCTGCACGTGGTGAGGGTACTCGGCAGCAGACCTCGCTGGCGTGTCCAGGATGCAATACACAACGGATGTCAGGGTCATTCGAATAATGTGCACGGGAAGGATGGACCCTGCGGTTATGGCAGATGCCTTTGTTCATGGCCTCGACGGGTTGTTGGTGCTCGGATGCCTTTTTGGCGAATGTCATTATGTGACCGGCAATTTTAACGCCAGTCATAAGGTGAACATGACCAAAGAAATGCTCGCTTATGCAGGGATGAATCCAGGGCGGTTGTCGTTTCGTAACCTCTCTTCGGCCGAAGCTGACGTGTTTGTCAAGCATGTCACCGATTTTTCCAAAGAAATAAGAGATCTCGGACCTCTCGGGGGCGAGGCTGATAAGTTTCCCTTGCCAAAGCTTAAAGAGAAGCTTGAGATTGCCAGGATCTCCCTCGCAGGGCCCAAGTTGCGCTGGGTCGTAGGGAAAAAGCCTGTGTTCATTGAGACAGGCAACAAGTATCATGAGATCTTCACCGAGCACGAGATAAACCGAACTTTAAGCGGCATAGTTATTGATGAGATGGCCACCCATTCCATTCTGGCAGCTTTGCAGAAAAAACCGGCCTCAGTAAAGGAACTGGCAAAAGATTTGGAGATTCCTCCGCCGGAAACCTTGAAATACGTGCTGGGTTTGAAGCGACGCGGTTTTCTGGAATTGGAGAGTGTACAGGATCATTCACCCTTATATAAATACGTAGAACAAGAGGCATAAAAGTGGCTGAGAAAAATGTGCTGATTATTGGCGGTGGTGTTGCAGGCGTTAAGGCGGCACTGGATCGTGCTGGCGCCGGCAATAAGGTCGTCCTGGTAGAAGATCTTCCTTCCGTTGGTGGGGAGAGGATTCCGCAGGACCGGTTGATAACTGACGGTGAGTCCTTTACGGACCCCGATCTGGCCGCACTTAAAGAGAACAATGCGATACGGGTCATAGATAACGCAGAGGTCCGATCTCTAGTAGGGGACAACGGGAGCTTTAAGGCCAAGATCCACCGTCGGACACCCCGGATAGACCGTGAAAAATGTAACGACTGTGGAGAGTGTATCAAGGTATGCCCGATCCACATGTATGACGACTACAATGAAAGTCTGGAATGGCGCACGGCCGTGGACTATTTCAATTCCGGTTCTGGCAACTACAATGTCTATAAAGAGGATATGCCGGTTTGCCAGCGCACATGCCCGATTAATTTGGATATCCGGACATATGTGGGCTACATTGCAGATAGAAAGTATGCTGAAGCGCTTGCCACCATCCGAAATAAGCTCCCATTTCCGCTTAGCATAGGTCGAGTGTGCCCGCATCCGTGTGAGTTTGAGTGCAACCGCGGGTACAAGGATGAGCCGATCAGCATCTGTTTTCTGAAGCGTTATGTGGCTGACTATGAGGTTTATAACGATGTCGAGCCACCGATCACCGTTCCCGAGGAGACCTATCCTGAAAAGATTGCCATTATCGGCGGAGGCCCCAGCGGCCTTACCTGTGCCTATCACCTGGCGTTGCTCGGATATGCGAATAACATAACTGTTTTTGAAGCACTTCCTGCGTGTGGAGGCATGTTCCTCGTAGGGATACCCGAATACCGGCTTCCCAAGGCGATTTTGGCCAAAGATGTTGAATTTGTCGAAAAACACGGTGTAGAGATCAAGTGTAATGTTCGGATTGGCAAGGACATCAGCTATGATGACATCCGAAAAGACTACGATGCCGTGCTGATTGCCATTGGCGCTCACTTGGGCATGAACATGGGCGTGGGGAACGAGGATGCCGAAGCCGTCTTTGAGGGTGTGAAGTTCTTGAGAGATGCGGCCCTTGGAAACGAAGTCCCCAACAAGGGTACAGCGATTGTGGTCGGCGGTGGTAACGTGGCCATGGACGTTGCAAGAACGAGCTGGCGTATCGGTTTTGACGAGGTTAATCTGC
>JAUVJO010000033.1 GCA_030592345.1 Deltaproteobacteria bacterium | reverse complement strand
GTGAGTCATGAGCATCAAGAGCAAGGCGCGAAGGCGCGGAATAGCTGGCTATTGCAAGCCTGAGCAACACGGCTATTGATGTTCATGGCCGGCGAAAAAGTGTCATTTGTGGCCTTTCGAGGTATAGCTCTGCGGTGAATATCAGCAACTCTGCTTTGGGCATATTATTTTCGCCGACTACCTGACACATGAGCATTGATATCCTTGTTTTGATAATTGCCGCCCTGATTGGTCTATACATGGCAGCCAACATTGGGGCCAATGACCTCGCCAATGCCATGGGGACATCGGTAGGTTCCGGTGCCCTGACCCTCAAACAGGCAGTCTTGATATCGATCATTACCAATGTGCTGGGGGCTTGCCTTGCAGGCGGGCATGTGACCAGCACTATCAGTAAAGGATTAATCGATCCGGCCTTGCTGGCAAACGAGCCCAATAGACTAATGCTTGGGATGTTTGCTGCCCTGATCGCTGCCAGCCTGTGGGTGCACCTTGCCACGTACTTTGGTCTGCCTGTGTCCACGACCCACGCTATTGTAGGGGCCGTGGTGGGCTTTGGCATCATAAGTGTTGGCGCAGGCGCTGTCAGTTGGGGCAAGATCATAACCATTGCAATCAGTTGGATCATCTCACCGGCAGCCGGTGCCCTGATTGCAGGAACCATCTTCTATTTGGCTGAGAAAAAGATCCTGTCTGCCAGAGATCCTCACGCTGCCGCGGTCCACTATGCTCCAGCCTTGATTTTTTTCGTGGTCCTGGTGCTCATCCTCTCTTTTATTTTTAAAGGTCTCAAGAACCTCCACATCGAGATCGGCTTTTTCTATACACTGTTACTGACCATTCCTTTCGCGGCCATGACCGGGTTGTTTGGTCGCACGTGGGTCCGCTGGCAGGTGCAACGTAAACGCGAACTGCAACCCAATTCCAAGCGATTCTCTCCTGTGGAGAGTGTCTTTGCCCAGCTCCAGGTACTCACGGCGTGTTATGTGGCTTTTGCCCACGGGGCCAATGATGTGGCAAACGCCATCGGCCCACTTGCAGCCATCTATTCCGTGGTCAAGACCAAGTCAGTGGCCCTTCAAGTGGAAGTTCCATTCTGGATGCTTTTTGTGGGTGGCATTGCCGTGGGTGGTGGCCTGCTTGCCTTTGGTACCCGTGTCATGCAGACTATCGGAAAAAATATCACAGAGATCACCCCCATCAGGGGCTTTTGCGCAGAATTCGGAGCGGCCACCACCATCTTGATATGCTCGCGGCTGGGGCTGCCGGTATCAACGACCCATGTGCTGGTGGGCTCCGTGGTGGGCGTGGGGATCATGCGGGGTATGGGCACGCTCGATTTGCGGATTCTCAAGAACATCGGCCTGTCATGGCTTGTAACCCTGCCCTTCACGCTTGTTCTGGCCATGGTGTTGTATAAGGTTTTCACGCTGATATTACTATGAGTAGATGATATAGGTTTTCAGATAAATAATTTCACGGCGTTATCGGTCAAAATCCTCGACAACGTACCCCCACGTACGCCTTACTCGGATTTTTCCCTCTGGCCTTGTGAAATTAATTATCTGAAAACCTATACAAGGAGGAATCAATGCGCCTGTCACTAAGTTCATTATTTTTCAAATCCCCTTTTGAAGACCTGCAAGAGCATGCGGACAAGGTCAAGGAATGCGCTCGGCTTTTCAGGGAGGCTGCTGTTTGCCACATTGGGGAAGAGTGTAAGCAGTTCGACCTTTTGACCGAACAGGTAGCCAGGATGGAGAGTGAGGCTGATGACATCAAGCGCAGAATTCGCAACCATCTACCCAGGGGCATTCTCATGCCGGTGGACAAGTTCCAGTTCTTTCAATATCTGAGAGAACAAGATAAGGTCATGGATGAGGTGGAAGAAGCCCTGTTTTGGCTTTCCTTTCGCCCCAGTGGCATCCCGGATGAAGTGTCTGAGGATTTTCAGCATCTGGTTGAAGCCGTGATTCCGCCGATTGAACAGCTATCAGACCTGGTAGCCCTTGCCAGGGGCTATTTCAAGAGCAAGTCTGGAGCGCAAAGGGAGAAAATGAAAAGCCTTGTCCGGGATATTCGCCAATACGAAAGAGAGGCCGACCATCTGGAGCGGGAACTAAAATTCAAGATCTTTAACACCATGAAAGATCCTCTTGTCGTCTTTCATATGGTGCGACTTGTGGAGATTGTGGGCCACATTGCCGACCATGCCCAGAACGCTTCAGATCGAATGCGGGCCATGATTGCCCAATAATGTCTCAGCAGTGGACCGGGTTTCTTATCGTCTGGCAGATTGACTTTTCCGGATTTTCGCTGTAATGATTTTTTGTAACCGTTCACGGGTTCAGAGGTTCAAGGGTTCAGGGTTTACCAAGAACCTAAACCCTTGATTCGTGATTTCATCCCGCCGTACGTTTGGCGGACTAGGCTACAAGCAAGGCCAACGAAAAAAAGGTGACCCTAAACGGTGAACCCTGAACCTATGAACGCCTACGATTTTTTTAAGCAGGCACTTCCGTTACTCAAAGAGGCCAACTATGACAGATTCTGCTCAACAACCGGACTCCCCCAAGGTCACCGCTCAGCTTAAGGAATTGGTCAAGGATATTTCTACGTTCATCGAGCATGCATCCGGAGACCAGCAAGAGACGCTATTAGAACTGCTGGCGGATTGGCGAATCCTGAGCTTGTTGGAGACCAGCAAGCTCGCCGATCAAAGGCAATACTCCAGGAAACCATGTTCCATGGCCGTAAACTGTGCCACGCAGGACCGTGTCTTCAAGGATTTTATCCGAAACATAAGCACTGGGGGGGCATTTATTGAAACCCGCGCTCCCTTATCGGTTGGACAGGAGGTTACAGTGACTTTTTTGTCTCCTAACGACAAAGAACCAATCAAAGTCAGCGGCGAAATCGTCCGACACGATTCCCAGGGAATTGGCCTGAAATTCAAGACTCCAAGCGAGCACTTGGAGGCAATGATACAATCCCTTTAGTCTATTCGTCCAAAATCTATAAATACATGATTTTTTCTCATAAAATACAGTTGTTTTCCTTCTAAAATACTCACTTCACCCTATTGCCCTTGTCCACCATTGATGTTAATAGGTGATCTGCGGCAGAAGTCTGGGGCCGGCGGCGAAACGTGCCCTCACCTCACCTAAAAAAACAAAGGATGAGACACCATGACCCCGGTCCCGGTGCTTCCGCGTTTTTGTACAGACTTCACCCGCTTTTCCTGGCAAATTCATCCATATAGTCTACGAGGGCCTTGACTGCCTCCATAGGGGTTGAATTATAGATGGAGGCCCTGCATCCACCCACGGAACGGTGCCCTTTCAGTCCGGCCATACCGTTTTCTGCGGCTTGTTTCACGAATTCCTTTTCCAGCGACTCACTCGGCAGGCGAAAGGTCACGTTCATGAGCGAACGGCTCTCCTTTTCAGCAGTGCCTGTGTAAAATTCCGACTTATCAATGGCCTGGTACACGAGATCTGCCTTTTGGCGATTTATGATCTCCATGTTTTCAAGCCCCCCTATGGTCTCCTCCAGCCACTTCAAGACCAGTTGAATCATGTAAATGGCAAAACAGGGAGGCGTGTTGAACATGGAGTTTTTTTCTACGAAAGAGGTATATTTTAGCATGGCAGGAAGGTGTTGAGGCACCCGCTCAAGCATATCCTGGCGGATGATGACCACTGTGGCTCCTGCAGGCCCGAGGTTTTTTTGAGCTCCGGCATATATCAAGCCAAAAGGCGAAGGGTCAAAAGGCTTACTCATTATATCCGAAGACATATCACTGATCAGTGGGACCCCTGCCGTGTCAGGAAAAGTAGCCCATCGGGTTCCCTTGATGGTATTGTTGGAGGTGATGTGGACGTAGGCTCCACCCGGCATGAAGGAGATCTGTCTTGGAATATATGAAAAATTCCTGTCCTCAGATGAGGCAGCCACATTTACCGTTTTCCCCTGAATCCTGGCCTCGTTGATAGCCTTGGTGGCCCATGTGCCGGTGTTTACATAATCAGCATGCTGGCCATCAGGTAACAGGTTCATGGGGACCATACAAAACTGGAAGCTTGCTCCACCTTGCAGGAAGACCACATGAAAGCTGTCATCAAGTTTGAGAAGACGTTTCACCCGGGCTGCGGCATCCTCAATGACCTCATCAAACGATTTTGATCGATGGCTTACCTCTGTGATGGACATGCCTGAGCCTTTGAAATTTAGAAACTCTGCCTGGATTTCCTCCAAAACCGGCAAGGGAAGGGCCGCCGGTCCCGGATTGAAGTTATGGATTCTTCCTTTCATTTCAACCTCCTGTTTCGTGACGTGAAGCTACAGGCAAAGGAGTGCAGGTGTCAATAGGAAAACCCGCTGATTCGAGTATCGACCCCTTGACAAACTGACCATTTTGGAAATAGAAGTAAAGGTTCAAAATTCTCAAAAAGCCTTTGAAGGAGAAGCAAAATTGAAGGTCCTGGTAAGTGATAAGCTGGCAGATGTCGGCATTAAGATGTTCGAAGAAGCAGACGGTATTGAGGTTGACGTCAATGTCGGCCTTGCCCCCGCAGAGCTGAAGGCAATCATTGGCGACTACGATGCACTGGTCATAAGGAGTGCAACGAAGGTGACCGAGGAAATCCTCGATGCAGCCACACGGCTAAAGGTGATAGGACGGGCCGGTATTGGACTGGATAATGTGGCTATCCGTGCAGCGACCAAGAGAGGCATCGTGGTCATGAACACGCCAGAGGGAAATGTTGTGACCACGGCAGAGCATAGCATTGCCATGATGCTCGCGCTTTCGCGCAATATCCCACAGGGTACGGCATCCTTAAAGGCCGGACGGTGGGAAAAGAAAAACTTGCAGGGAAGAGAGATCTTTAACAAGACCTTGGGGGTCCTCGGCTATGGCCGGGTCGGCAGGATTGTGGCTGACCGGGCACGGGGACTCAAGATGCAGATCATTGTACACGACCCCTATGTAAACAGAGAGTTGGTAGAGCAGGCAGGGTTCGAGGTGGTTTCATTGGAAGAACTCTACAGGCGTTCAGACTTTGTGACCGTCCATGTCCCCAAAATGAAAGAGACTCTCAACTTCATCGACAAGGCAGCCTTTGACCAGATGAAGCCAGGTGTCATGATCATCCACTGCGCCCGTGGCGGTATCGTGAACGAAAAAGACCTGGCAGATGCCCTTGTGTCAGGAAAGGTGGGAGGGGTGGCCCTTGATGTCTTTGAGACTGAGCCTCCGGGCCGCTCGCCCCTCTTTGAATTTAACAGCGTCGTTTGCACGCCCCACCTTGGGGCATCTACGGCCGAGGCCCAGACCAATGTGGCCGTGTCCGTAGCCGAACAGATCATCAGTTACCTACAGACAGCAACGATCGTCAACGCAGTGAATGTCCCATGCGTGACCGGTGAATTACTGGCTAAACTCCAGCCATATTTGACCCTGGCCGAGCGTATGGGTTGTCTCCAGGCCCAGTTGGCTGAAGGGGCCATAAATGGAGTTTCAATCAAGTATTCGGGAGATTTTTCGGGTTTTGACATGGCCCCTGTCACCACGGCTGCCATCAAAGGCCTGCTCACACCGTTTTTAAAAGATGAGGTCAATTTCGTAAATGCTACTGTAATCGCCAAGGAGCGGGGCATTAAAGTCACTGAGTTGCGCAGTGCAGAGGCCGAAGATTTTGCCAATCTGATCACGATTCACGCAACAGCCTCGGAAGGGGCCAATACGGTTTCCGGAACCATATTTGGTAAGCACGAGCCGAGGATTGTCAAAATCAACATGTTCCGGCTGGAAGTTGTTCCCGAAGGTCATCTTCTCTTCATCCGTAATATGGATAAGCCAGGTGCCATCGGCAGCATTGGAACCGTGCTTGGCCGGCACAACGTCAATATTGCACGCATGCACGTGGGGCAGGAAAAGGATGGTGGCAGGAATGTGATTTTTCTGGATACAGATATCTGCACCCCACCCGAGGCCGTGGAGGAACTCCGAGCCCTTCCAATGGTAAAGTCGGTGACGCCACTTGAGTTGTAGGGTATTTAGCATGGCTTTGCTACGCATAAGGAACCAGCGTCTTGACAAGGTTTCTAGCAATACGTAGAATGGGTACACAAGGTATCTCTTGAAATATTGCCTACGGGCTTTGGATATTAAGGAGGCGAGCATGGCAGAAGAAGAAAAGGGATTTGTCATAAAGGACAGACGAACGTTTTCGGAAGAAACAGGCGAACCAAAGGCTGAAACGTCACAAGAAACCAAAGATGATAAAGCTGCGGAAAAGGAAACCGCTAAGGCTGAACCAGGGTCAGCAGCCGAGGAGGAGTTTCAGCTTCCCGAGGTCAATTTTGCTACTTTTGTTTTTTCACTCAGCTCTTCAGCAATTCTCCATTTTGGCGAACTGCCGGATCCTGAAACTGGTGCCAAGAAAGAGAATCTTCTGATGGCCAAACATACCATTGATATCCTGGGGATGTTAGAAGAGAAGACAAAAGGGAATCTTAGCAGTGATGAGGCCCAGCTTCTCAAAAACGTCCTGTATGATCTCAGGATGCGATATGTGAGGCAGACGACGTAGGAGACTGTCCGAGAATGGCTATTTTCCGCAATGTCTGCGTCAGGCTCATCCCGCAGGGCGGGACTCAAAATACTAAATGTATTTCTGCGGTTAATCCCGCTACAAGCGGGATCGCCTTCCTTGACCTTGCAAAAATTCCCTCATTCTCGGACAGCCTCCGTAGGGCTTCTTATTATCTGTCAATCTATAGACTTTCACATATTCAATTTCACCGCGTTATCGGTCGTCGGCGTATTACAATACAGCCTCCTCCCTCTGGCCTTGTGAAATTTAATATGTGAAAGTCTATATCATGGAAGGAGAAATGGAAATGAATGCGATAAAGCCAACGAATAGCAATGCCTGGCGACTGGGTCTTGCAGCCATTGTAATCGTTTCTATCGTGGCGGGCATGTTTTTGGCCGCCCGTCTTGATTTTACTTGCTCTACATCGGCCTCGAACCCATCTCAATCGTTAATCGTGCCGAATAGTTTTACGGAGGTGGCAAAGACAGTTAGTCCTGCTGTCGTTAATATTCGAGCTGAGAAGGTTGTTAAAGGGGGCGGGACTGTCTTCAGACATTTTCAAGGCCCCTTTGGAAACGACGACCAGTTTCGCGATTTTTTTGAAAGGTTTTTTGGAGACATGCCTGAGCAGGAATTCAAGGAACGAAGCCTTGGCTCAGGTTTTTTCATCGACAAGAAGGGGTACATAGTCACCAACAATCATGTGATAGAAAATGCCGACAAGATCAAGGTGAAATTGAAGAACGGTAAAGAGTATGATGCTGAAATCGTTGGGCGGGACCCGAAGACCGATATCGCTTTGATCAGGGTGAAAGGGTTGCGGGATTTTCAGATCGCCAGGTTGGGAGACTCGGATGCCCTCGAGATAGGTGAATGGGTTGTCGCAATCGGGAGCCCTTTTGGACTGGAGCACACGGTCACGGCAGGGATTGTGAGCGCTATGGGTCGTGTTATTGGGTCCGGACCGTATGATGATTTTATTCAAACAGATGCATCCATCAATCCTGGCAACAGCGGTGGACCACTTGTGAACATGAAAGGAGAAGTGGTGGGCATCAATACAGCCATTGTCTCCAGAAGCGGCGGCAATGTGGGAATCGGTTTTGCTATCCCAGCCAACCTGGCACGGGACATCATTGAGCAGCTCAAGGCGTCCGGGTCTGTAACGAGGGGCTGGCTTGGTGTCAGCATTCAGGACCTGACCCCTGAACTTGCCGATTACTATGGCGTGAAGGATGGTAAAGGGGCCCTTGTTGGTGAAGTGTTCGAGGGAGACCCTGCCGACAAGGCTGGAATTAAAGAAAAAGACGTCATCATTGAAGTGGGTGGCCAGCGTGTTGAGAGCAGCCGGGACCTGTCCCGAACCATCGCAGGGGTTCCTGTTGGCAAGGAAGTGGGCATCAAGGTCCTCAGAGATGGAAAGGAACGTACTTTCCGTATCAAGATCGTGAAACGCACTGATGACAAGGAGGCCGTGGCCGTGAAAGGCTCCGGAGAAAGGACTGATCTGGGCATGACCGTTGCTCTTCTCACGCCACAACTGGCCAGGCAATTCAATATCTCCGAGACCGAAGGGGTTGTGGTCGTGGGCGTAGAAGAGGGAAGCCCCGCGGACAAGGCCGAAGTTAACAAAGGAGATGTCATCGTGGAGATAGATCACAAGCAGATAAAGACCCTTGAGGACTACAACAGGCAGATCCAAAAAGTCAAGAAAGGCGACACGGCTTCTCTCCTGGTAAGGAGAAGAGCAGGTTTTGTGGCCCTGAATATTACGAAGTAGGTTTGCCGGTCTGTCGTTTAGGAACGGGCTCAACGAGCTAACGGGCTAACCGGATCAACCACAAGCATGAACACTCTGTCCATACGATCGCCCGCCAAGATCAATCTCTTCTTGAAAGTCGTGGGAAAACGGGCAGACGGCTACCATGAGCTCGAAACCCTTATGTGCCGGGTTGACCTGTTTGACATAGTCACCCTGTCTTTTGATCAGCCATCAATAAGTGTGCAATGCACTCACCCGGAGGTTCCTGAGGATAAACGCAACTTAGCCTACAAGGCCGCGGCCCTTTTCTTTGAGGCCCTGGCAAAGGACCACGGTGTGTCCATTTTCATCGAAAAGGTGGTTCCGGTCGGTGCGGGCCTGGGTGGTGGAAGCGGCAATGCGGCCGCCGTTTTGATGGGATTGAACCAGCACTACGGCTTTCCCTTTAGTAACAAGGAGATCATGGACATGGGGCTTAAGGTCGGTGCAGATGTCCCCTTTTTTCTCTTCCAGCATACGGCGGTGGCAAGAGGGGTGGGGGAGCATTTGGAACCGGTTTATGGGGTGCCGCCGTGGTCGGCCGTGTTGGTCTTTCCGAAATGCCAAATATCTACAGCGTGGGTGTATGAACACCTAAGTTTGGGATTGACAAATTGTGAAGAAAATTATATGTTTTTTCGGTTTTTTGAGGATCTTTCCAAGCGCAAGATCCTTTTGTGTAATGATTTAGAGCAAGTAACTGTCAAAAAGTTCCCGGAGATAAATATCATCAAAACGGCCTTGCTAGATCTCGGTGCTGAGGCGGCCCTTATGTCCGGAAGCGGGCCCACGGTTTTTGCACTGTTTCAAGACCGGCAACAAGCCTTTCCGGCGTTTCAGAAGATCAGGCAACAACAAGGCTGGGATACTTTCTTGGTGAACTTGTTGCTCCCTTGATGACCATGCTGGGGTGTAGTCAAGCGGTAAGACACAGGATTTTGGTTCCTGCATTCGGAGGTTCGAATCCTCCCACCCCAGCCAGTTTCAGAATATACTCGCACGGCCACAATTGGAGCTTTTGCTGCGCGAGAGTGCCTAAAGTGTCTAAAGTGAATCCCGCCTCTGGCGGGATTGAGGACTTGAAGATATTATTATAATAAAAACCGGTCTTTGGTCCTATAATTTTAAGCACTTCAAAAAATGTTCAGATTATGACTGTGCGGGGCATAACATGTTCGCATCAGGACATAATGATAATCGGTAACGTATGCATAGCCTTATTTTGTTCGCTGGCAATTCTAATCTTCAACTAGCCAGGGATGTTTGCCGTCACATAGGGATTAAGCTGGGCGAGGCCCAGGTCAAGAGATTCAGTGATGGTGAAATCCAGGTGGAAATCAGCGAGAACGTGCGGGGAAAGGACGTTTTTGTCCTGCAATCAACATGTGCCCCTGTGAATGAGCATTTGGTAGAGCTGCTGTTGATGCTGGATGCCTTCAAGAGATCATCTGCAAAACGTATTACAGCGGTTATGCCTTACTTTGGCTATGCCCGACAGGACAAAAAAGTTGCTCCCCGCGTGCCTATCAGCGCAAAGCTGGTGGCTGACCTGCTCACGGTAGCCGGGGCTGACCGGGTGATCACCATGGACCTTCATGCTGGCCAAATCCAGGGTTTTTTTAGCATTCCGGTAGACAACCTCTTCGCAGCACCAGTCCTGTTAGAGCACATCAGACAGGGTTTCGAGAACGAAACTGTGATTGTTTCTCCAGATGCAGGGGGCGTGGAAAGGGCACGGGCCTTTGCTAAGCGCCTTGATACGAACCTGGCGATTATCGATAAGCGACGTATAGCTCCAAACCAGGCACAGGCCATGAATGTAGTGGGCGACGTTAAAGGAAAGACAGCGATTATCCTGGATGACATGGTGGATACCGGAGGGACCCTGACTGAAGCGTCTTTTGCCTTGAAAGCACACGGCGCCTTGGAAGTCCATGCTTGTTGTGCACATGCGGTGCTGTCAGGGCCTGCTGTGGAGCGTATGACGGAGTCGGAAATTAAGACTCTCGTGGTGACTGATAGCAACCCCTTGAATGAAAAGGCCAAGGCGTGTGACAAGATCCGGGTGCTTTCCGTGTCCAAGTTGTTTGGCGAGGCGATTCACCGCTCCCATACGGGCAGCTCTGTGAGTTCCCTTTTTGTATAGTCATAAGATATACTCAGCACGGCTACAATTGGAGCTTTTGCCGCGCGAGAGTGCCTAAAGTGAACTAAAGTGTCTAAAGTGAGCTAAAGTTGAGGACTTGAAGATATTATTATGAAAAGCTGGTTTTTAATCCTGCAATTTTAAGCACTTCAAATTGACTGACTTTGATGGAGGAAATTTTCATTGGAAATATTTGATCTTGAAGCGAGTGAGCGAAAAAGTAAAGGGAAGGGGCCTGCACGGGCACTTAGGCGGCAAGGCTTCATTCCGGCAGTGCTGTATGGTCCAGGGACAGAGTGTGTACACCTGGCCATATCTACCCTGGAAGTGGACAAGATGTATCAGGTAGGGGGGGGCGAACAAGCCATCCTGAATCTTATTATCAAAAACGGAGGCACTCAAAAAAGGACGGCCATTGTAAAAGAGGTGCAGACTTCCCCTGTCGCAAACGAGTATCTTCACGTCGATTTTTGCGAAATATCCCTGGATAAGGAAATCACTGTCAAAGTCCAGGTTGAACTGACCGGAAAGTCCAAAGGCGTTGAGGATGGCGGCTTGCTGCAACTGATTCGCTATGAATTGGAGGTCTTTTGCCTGCCTGTTGACATACCACGAAAGATAGAGGTGGATGTGTCCGATCTCGACATTGGGGATTCCATCCACGTGGAAGACATTGCTGTGGGTGAAAAGGTAAGGCTTTTGTATGACACGAACTTTACCGTGGCCACGGTTGTAGCACCTACCGTAGTGGAAGAAAAGGTTTCCGAAGAGGAATTGGAGGAAGCTGAGGAGACCCCGGCCGAGGCCGAAGCCGAAGGGTAAACAGCAAACAGGTAGAACTCAGATGCCGGAGGATCGGCTTTGCCTGATTGCAGGGTTGGGCAACCCAGGAGAAAAATATCGGTTTACTCGACACAACATGGGTTTTTTTGTGGTCGATCGGCTGGCACAGGCACATCAGATCCATTTGGATAAACGCAAATTCAAGGTCGTTTATGGGCGGGGCAGGATAGGAAACCAGCCTGTGATCCTGGCAAAGCCGATGGCTTTCATGAATCTTAGTGGACCGGCAGTCAGAGATCTGGCCCGCTTTTTCAAGGTGGATACACAAGACATCCTGATCATTCACGATGACATAGATATTGTTTTTGGCAAACTGAAAATAAAAGAGAAAGGAGGGGATGGAGGACATAATGGCGTGAGGTCTCTGATCGAGGCACTGGGGAGCGGTGCGTTTACCCGCCTCCGCATCGGTATCGGGCGTCCGGAATCCTGGCAAGGGGCAAAGGAATACGTGCTGGGGGGATTTAACGCCCAGGAGGAGACACTCCTGAAAGATATCATCTCCTTGGCGCAGGGTGCGATGGAGACGATTATTTTCAAGGGGGAGGCAGAGGCGATGAATCAATTTCATGGTAAGACAATTTAAAAAACGTTAATGTTGGGAGGAGAAGTTATGAGTATTGAGATGTTGTGTGCATTTAGTGGTGCGATCGGTGTAGTTTTTGCGCTGATCCTGGCTGGAGCTGTAAAAAAGGCCCCGGCAGGGGACGAAAAGATGACCGAGATCGCTGAGGCGATCAAGGAAGGCGCTGTTGCTTATCTGAACCGCCAGTTGAAGACAGTCGTAATCGCTGCTGGCGTAATCGTGGTCATTATCGGGGCCACTCTTGGCATTCAAACAGCCATCGGCTTTATTATCGGGGCCACGGCTTCTTACTGTGCAGGCTATATCGGCATGCGTGTATCAGTTCTTGCAAACGTGCGCACGGCCGAGGCCTCCAAACAGGGCCTTGCGGCAGGGCTTTCTTTGGCCTTTAGGGGCGGAACGGTTACAGGGATGATCGTAGCAGGCCTTGCACTGTTATCCGTGTCCGGCTATTATGCCGCGACCCACGACATCAGGGCCCTTATAGCACTCGGTTTTGGCGGGAGCCTGATCTCCATATTTGCCCGGCTCGGCGGTGGCATTTTCACCAAGGGCGCAGACGTTGGCGCGGATCTCGTGGGTAAGGTCGAGGCTGGTATCCCGGAGGATGATCCCAGGAACCCGGCAACCATTGCTGACAACGTGGGCGACAATGTGGGTGACTGCGCCGGCATGGCCGCAGACCTCTTTGAGACCTATGCTGTGACAGCCGTGGCCGCTATGCTGCTGGCCCACCTCCTTTTCCCGGAGGCCAAGGTCGGGCCAGAGATGTACCATAAGGCGGTGACCTTTCCTCTCGTACTCGGTGCTGTCTCCATTTTCGCATCTATCATTGCAAGTTTCTTCGTGAAACTTGGCGCTGGCGGATATATCATGGGGGCGCTTTATAAGGGGATGTTCGGCGCAGCTATTCTTGCTGGTGTCGCATTTTATTTTGTGACAAAGAAAATGATGGTCGGATTGGGTATTCCCGTAATGAACCTTTATATCTGCACCCTGATCGGCCTGGTACTCACCGTGGGCATCGTGATCGTGACCGAATACTATACAGGAGTTAGAGGTCCGGTTAAGGGGATTGCCCAGGCTTCTACCACAGGGCATGGCACCAACATCATTGCAGGCCTTGCAGTGAGCATGCAGTCAACGGCTATCCCGGTCCTTCTGATCTGTGCCTCTATCCTGGCCGCTCATCAACTGGCAGGTCTTTTCGGGCTCGCCCTGGCAGCCATGAGCATGCTTTCTATGACCGGTATGGTTATTGCCATTGACGCCTACGGGCCGATCACTGACAATGCCGGCGGTATCGCTGAGATGGCAGACATGGATGAAAGTGTGCGCGCGGTGACCGATCCCCTGGATGCGGTTGGAAATACCACCAAGGCCGTCACCAAGGGATATGCTATCGGTTCTGCTGCCCTGGCAGCCCTGGTGCTCTTTGCCGCCTATATCGAAGACCTCACTTTGGCCCAGGCCGCTGGCGGTACGGCAGAGGCATTGAGCTTTGAGCTGGGGAACGTTTACGTGATCATCGGGCTATTTATCGGCGGGCTCCTTCCCTACCTTTTTGCCTCTATGGCCATGATGGCGGTAGGAAAAGCCGGTGGTAAGGTTGTGGAAGAGGTAAGGCGTCAATTCCGCGAGATCCCCGGGATTATGGAATATAAGGCAAAACCCGACTATGCCGCGTGCGTGGATATCGTGACCACTTTTGCCCTTAAAGAGATGGTTGTGCCGGCCCTTATCCCGGTGGTTATGCCGCTTCTTGTCGGGTTATTTCTTGGCCCGGTTGCGCTCGGCGCTATGTTGATCGGCAGCATCATTACAGGTGTGTTTGTGGCGATCTCCATGACCACAGGTGGCGCGGCATGGGATAATGCCAAGAAGTACATCGAAGACGGTCACCTTGGTGGCAAGGGAAGCGAGACCCACAAGGCTGCTGTCACAGGCGACACGGTTGGCGATCCGTACAAGGACACAGCAGGTCCTGCCGTCAACCCGATGATCAAAATCCTCAACGTGGTAGCCCTTCTGATGGTGCCGTTCCTGATCTAAGCACAGCACCAGATATTCGGCTATTGTAACCAAAAGGATTGGTGTGGGTAACCACGCCAATCCTTTTTTTTGTTAAAAGGAGAGCCCTGTCTGCTTTGGTTTCTTTTGATATTTCTCAATCAAGGCCAATGCCACGTCCCGAGGCCCTTCATAAGCCTAAACTCAGATCCACTTTGCTTTCCAGACGCGTGCCATCAGTGTTTTGTCCTTGACAAATATCATTTGAATTGGTATTCAATTCGTTGATATTATGACTGGAGGAGAGATTTACCTGCCGCTTGATGGCCCTGCCCGAAGTTGTATTGTCGCGTACCTGTTGTTACATGTCAGTTAATCGTATCCGGCTCTCCCCTTGAAAGCCCTCTGTGCTAATGTACGGGTGGCTATCCGTTCAGATCGCTCGCTTCCTGTGACAACGGTCGGGGCTTTGTGTGCATGACCCTGATTTGTGCCAATCAGGGTTTGCAGTATTATTGCCAGTTCTGAGCGTTGAGTGCATGTAAGGCTCTTGAGAGGAAGAAAGGTAACTTCTCAAAAAGTCCGGGTACGCTTTAGGTTATGGCAACAAGCCTCCGGGCAAGGAGAACCGCTGAACTTCGGCCTCCAATGCCTTAAGTAGCTGGCTGGTTAGGTATCATATGCAATGGCTG
>JAUVJO010000410.1 GCA_030592345.1 Deltaproteobacteria bacterium | reverse complement strand
GACTTTCACATATTAAATTTCACAGCGTTATCGGTCGTCGGCGTATTACAATACAGCCTCCTCCCTCTGGCCTTGTGAAATTTAATATGTGAAAGTCTATGTTCCGCGCCTTGCTCTTGATGCTCATGACTCACCGAAAAAACGCAATTTGCAACCTTCCGAGGGTTAACAGAGCCACTCCCTTTCCAGTTCCCCAAGCCTTCCCTCTTTGATTGCTGCGCGTATGCGGGCCATTAGTGATTCCAGAAAGTGCAAGTTGTGAATGGTGGCCAGGCGTATCGCCAAAGGCTCTTTTGCCATAAACAGATGTCTCAGGTACGCACGGGAATAATTACAGCAAGTATGGCACTTGCAGCCTTCGTCGATTGGCAGAGGATCATCCTTAAATTGCGCATTCAGGATATTTATCCTGAAACGCTTTGCCTCTCTGACAAAAACTGTCCCTGTGCGGGCCATGCGTGTCGGTGCCACGCAGTCGAAGAGATCAAGCCCACGGCGCACCACCTGAAAGATGTCCTCTATCTCACCAATGCCCAGAAGATGCCGCGGCCTGTGTTGTGGCAGGAGCGGGATCGTCCACTCCAACACCCGGTGCATATCTTCCTTTGAACTGCCAAGAGAGCCACCAATGGCATAACCGTCAAAAACCTGCTCTGCGATGAATGTGGCGCTCTCCTGCCTCAAATCCTGGTACGCCCCGCCCTGAACGATTCCAAACAGCGCTTGCCTCTTGTCGGACATACGCCGGAAGGCCTCCAATGCACGCAGGGCCCAGCGGTGGGTCCGCTCCATGGCTTTCCTTGTGTAATCGTAGCCATGCAGTGGGGACGTGCACTCATCCAGAACCAGGATAATATCAGCACCGAGTTTTCGCTCAATCTGTATCACCCGCTCAGGGGTGAAGCGATGTCGGGAGCCGTCCAGATATGAGACAAATTCGACACCATCCTCGTCGACTTTCGCTAACGTCTTTCCTTTTCTTGAGCTAAGATGCCCTCCACGATCTTTTTCCTCAGGGAAAATTGATGCTACCTTTCCCACCCCATGTTCCTTGCCTGCCCCAAGGCTAAAGATCTGAAAGCCGCCAGAGTCAGTCATGAGCGGACGCTGCCAACCCATGAACCGATGGAGCCCTCCCATTTTTTCTACCAGATCTTCGCCTGGCTGGAGATGAAGATGGTAGCAATTGGCGATAATCACCTGGCTTCCTATTTCACAAAGATCCTCTACTGATACGGACTTCACTGTTGCTTGCGTACCAACAGCGACAAATGATGGAGTCTCAATGGAGCCATGCGGGGTTACCAACCTCCCGGCTCGCGCCTTTTCTTCTTTTGCTAAAAGCTCAAAGGAGAACATCAGTAAAAAATGGTCGACGTCCGATGATAGGGCTTTGCCCTGAATGCCGCTTTCTGGCCCAGATTCCACAGCATCCAATCGATCTCAAAGGCTTTTAAGCCCGTTCCCACACGGTCTAATTCCTGGCGGATTAGCTCAACGGCCCAGACGGTGCTCGCCCGGATCTCAACCTCATCAGGGCTTCCTGCCTCAAGGCAAATTTCTTGATCCACCTTTTCGGCAAGCGGTGCTGCGTAACACAAAATCCCCAGGTGCCGAAGCACCTGGGGTAACTTGTAATCAGCAAAGGCCGTGAGCTGATCGATATCGATAAAACGACCCCATTCTTTGCCACCAAATGCCCCGTAGAGGTCAGCAGCGAATATCTGCGCCCGCTTGTAGAAAAAGACTTTATCGCCATGGTAATCTGCAACATCGCGGAATGACGGTAATTTGTCAACCAATAGACGTGCCAGTTCTATTGCTGACTCTTGAGCGGTCTCGACCAACGCGTGGGCCTGGCCACCATATTCTTCAAGGAGGACGTAGCCCAATTCATTAAGGATTTCCACACGGCGTTCAGCGAGTTGCAATTTTCCTCGCCCTCTCAAAATCTGTTTCAGTAGATCCAAAGAGATCTCAGCCAGATACTCGGCCTTGGTGATGGGGCTCCCTGACTCAACAGCCTGTTTAAGTGAGGCGGCCAGGGCGTAGTAGCCGGACAGCTTTTTATCTTGGTAGCCCACCTCCCACTTGACCTCTCCCGGTTGAGGCCAAAAGCAGAAGTTGATGCTGTCCAAGACCAGCAGGTAAGAGACTGTCTCCTCGCCAGTGCCACAAAAGTGGTAGTCCGCGCTCCAGGGTGGCACTCTGATTCCCTGTTGAACGAGTCTCCGGCAAAAACGGGATAATGCGTCCCTATCAACCCGCACCTGCCGGCTCTTTGCTGAAACATCTGTTGCTGTCTTAAGGACTTCCCACATCTTTGTGTACAATCCCGAGTTTCAAAAGTCGATTTTTGTAATAGTCCATCAACGACAGTAAGGCAAGACCTGTTCGAATCTGAAATCTCGGGCTCGATGCCGAAGTGAATCCCGCCCATGGCGGAACTTACCCAAAGGCTTGTTGCTATATCTTAACCCAACTTCATGCTTTTTTACGGTTTTAGGGGCTAAATCCTATCATTTGGGAATACTGGGTCGTGTTATTTCAATAGGTTAGGTCGCCAGGAAACGGATGTAGTGTCAAAATCTGATTTT
>JAUVJO010000431.1 GCA_030592345.1 Deltaproteobacteria bacterium | reverse complement strand
CGGTCGCCCTTCCCTTCCCATGACCACCAGCCGATAGGTCGCATCAAATGCGCGCTTTGCGCCAAAGTTGCCCTCTGAGCCGTTCCACGGATCCAGACCCGCCTGCCAACGGATGTTTTCATGTTGTGCCGTTCTCCTTTGCCACCCACAAAAAAGCCTCCAGATCACTGACATAGCGTTTCAGTGTAAAATCGTTTTCCACCATTGCTCTTGCATTGGCCGCAAGGTGCTGGCCCAGGTCCCGGTCAGTTATCAGGCGTATGATCTGTCCAGCAAGCTGCTCGGAATTCTCTTTTTCGAAGACCAAGGCATTTTCACCGTCTCTGAGGATCTCTCCATGGCCGCCGTCCGCCGTGCTGATGACCGGAGTGCCTGAGGCCATGGCTTCCAGCGGGGTCAATCCAAAGGGTTCCTGCCACGTAGATGGAAAGACGAATATATCGTGTTCCCGGTAGATACGCGGCAATTCGGAATGTGGTACCTTGCCAACGAATTCGAAAATGGCGTTTCCCTGAGCGGCTTTTTCCTTGAGTTTGCTTTTGTATCCCTCGGGTCCGTCGCCGATAATCGACACACTTACATTCCGGGCCGGGGATCTTAGGTCCTTCACCCCACAGTCCGCAATCATATTGGCCGCCTCGATAAGCGTGTGGACTCCCTTGTATGGATGGAGCTGGCCCACGTAGAGCACGTGCGCCGGGGTCTTCACTTTTCCTGCTTCAGGTTTTTCCGGGAATTGCTCCAGGGGAATTCCCTGATAGATGACTTTGGCATCGCTTATCGGCATACCCCTGGAAAGCAAATTATTCTTAAGCATATGGCTAATACATGTGGTATGTTTAAATTGCATGCCTCTGAAAGTAATATCAGGAAAGATCCAATGATCGGCCACGTACCCGGCAAAGTGTCTTGGTGTTAGCCTGAATGGGGCTGGCAGGAACCCTGCAATATGTTCGTCGTTAAAGGTGCAGGCAACCGGGATGCCTGAGTCCTGTGCGGCGCGAGCTGATCCGAGGGTAAGGCGCAACTGGCTCCATATGAAGATCACGTCGGGATGTTCTCCGGCAATGAGATCGCTCGTTAGTCCATAGTTGTATTTTCCCACCCGCCACCTGCGCATTCTCATTAACCTTGGAGGCTGGTCAAAGGGAATATATACTTTGAGAATCCTGTGGACATTTGATATTTCTCCGCCTTCCTTCCTGCCATCTAAACCGTGAGTGCTTGTCAGTACAATTATCTCATGGCCTCTTTGTTCCAACTCATTGCACACCTGAGCGCAGAGGATCTCGTAGCCCCCCAGATAATAGGGCGGGAACAAATTGGAAATGCAGAGTATCTTCAATGCTCCTTCTAGCCTCTTTTCATGTAAAGCGGATCAACACAGTTCAATACAAAAGAACTGGTTTTCTGCAGTTCAGCAATTCCGCATTAACTTATAAGTTTACCACGTTTTTTCCCATTTTCCGAGCTTTTTTTAACGTGAAGGTTCAGCGGGCAAGGAGTGCTGTTGAGCGCAGGCATCCAGACATTGGAAGGATGATAAGATGTGCCAATGAACTAAGGGCTGAATCTCCCTCTCCCCCTGTCTGGTGGAGAGGGTTGTGGGTGAAATTGTGCCGGAAGGGGTTTTGCGATGCGCAATGAGGTCCGATTGGAACCCGGGGTCAGTTAAAAATGATGCACCCAGCGCAGGTTGAGGCGGTAGCCCTCCGGTCGAT
>JAUVJO010000246.1 GCA_030592345.1 Deltaproteobacteria bacterium | reverse complement strand
TTGAGGAAATCGCAGGGAGCCGGGACCACGCCTCCCGCATCGACAAATCAATTACGAACGAGTTCCTCAAACAAGTGCCCCTGCTAAAAGGGCAGGAAAGAAGAAACCTTTTGGTATGTGCGACCAATTACATCCGGCAACTCGATGCGGCCCTGCTACGACCAGGTCGTTTTGACTGCATCATTCCTGTTGGAGGGCTGGATAATCAAGGTCGCCAAACTATTTTCGAGCACTACCTGTCCAACACCAATCGGGGCGATGTTGATGTGGACAAGATCGTCTCAATGATCGCACTCTTCACCCCCGCAGACATCGAGTATCTATTTCAGAAGGTCAGACAAGTTGCCTTTGAAAGAGAATACGTCGAAGGAGAGAATTACAGTGTCACAACGGAGACCTTCCTGGAAATGATCCCCAAGGTGCCGCCAACACTCACCGATGAAATCATCGAGGAATTCCAACAGGACTGCGACCACTATACTCGCTATTGATTCCAGGGTGTGCTCCTTTATGTTGCGATCAGCCAGTATGAGCCTGGCGGCCCTCTACTTATATATAGACTTTCAGGCATCCTTCATGAGTCAGTTTACACTTTTTCCTGGCATTTTGGTTGCATTCAGGTGTCAGGAATGAGACGGGCAGAGCCTGTGCTGTCTTCAAGGCGAACGCCGCAAACCTCTAAAACCTGAACACTGAAAGCCTGCCTTCATTTCGGACAAAGTGTAAACTACTTTTGCTCGATTTTGAAAGTCGGCATCCTCTGCCATCTTTTCAACCAGATCCGCCTTTGTCATAACACTTCCCCCCTTTTTTGTGTGGTCCATCAAGCTTTTCATCTAATAAGCTCGTCGGTTCATAGAACATAAGCTTTTGAAAGGTCCATCAAAAATCTTAAGTTTCATAAGGCTGCTTGTGGGTTGGCTGGCTCCTGTCGGTTCCAGAAATTATTGAAATCACCTCAAAATTTGTTTTTGACATCCGGGTCTGGACTAAAGTATATTTTGGCCTGCTAACTGGCAGGCCAAAAAGGAAGGGCAAGATGAAACACGATCCAATATTCAAAGAAAATGCTCTGTTGCGGAACTCAAAAGTTTCTCAGCCCTGGATTAAGGCGGGTCTTCGATTTGGGGACAAAGGTACACACACCAGCAGAACCATAATGTTCAAAGAACTGGCGTTATTGCTTGAAGACCAGGAGCCGAATGCGTCTCGCGATGCCTATGTTTCAGCCATTATTGACGAAAATTGTCTTGGTAAGCGGACTGTTTCAACACGCAAACTTACCTGTCAAAGACTGAGCGAACTCTATGGGTTAAATCCTTCTATCCCGATCTTTCGTATCTTACGCCATCTTTGGCAGGTCGATGAGAATGGCCGCCCTCTCCTCGCCTTTATAACCGCATTGGCACGGGACCCTCTTTTAAGGGTTACTTCGACTACAATTCTTCAGATACCAAACGGCGAAGAACTCATGCGCCAAAAATTGATGGATTCTCTTCGGCAGAGTGTCGAAAATAGACTGAATACCGGCACGCTTGATACGACTGTACGTAATATATCATCCTCATGGACACAGTCAGGGCATTTAAAAGGGCGTGTGAGAAAAATCCGGCAGAAAGTAAAACCTACACCAGTCGTAACGGCTTATTCACTTTTATTGGCATATATTCTTGGTGCTCGTGGCAGTGGCTTGTTCAATACCCTTTGGGCAAAAGTGCTCGATACACCTGCCGAAGAGCTGATCTATTTGGCTATCGAGGCGAAACGGTTAGGTTTTCTGGATTTGAGTCAAGCAGGTGGTGTTATAGAGGTTTCTTTCACCCGCATGTTGACAGAAGATGAAAGGCAGTTGATTCATGGGACGGATTGAAGAGCTTGCAACTCGATATCGCAATCACATTTCTGCGCCGTGGCAACGCAACCTCGCCGGAGATCAAAAGGCTATTATCGTGGTCTATCCTAAAGAGGATGAGCGCAAGCTGCGTGCAAGGCTTGAACTTTTTGAAATGGCAACCATCGACGCAGAGCATAAATGGAAGTCTTTTGATTTTACGAAAACCTTCGCCATCTGGATGGCCAACACAGAATATAGAGACCTATATTTCGAAACTCCAGAAGATCTGACAATGAAACTTCAAAGCGGCTTTTTGCAGTATGCCACGCAAGAACTCCGAAATGTATTAACAGACTCAGGTGTGGATGCAAAAACCGTGGTGGCCGTGTATGGAGTGGCAAGTTTATATGGTTTCACCAAGGTATCTTTAATCCTGAAGGAAGTCGTGCATGATATTCAGGGGCGTTTGCTGCTCTTTTTTCCAGGTGAGTTTGACAATAATAATTATCGACTCCTTGATGCACGGGACGGATGGAATTATTTGGCAGTTCCCATAACATTACATAACGGGGTAAGTGACTCATGAAAAATCGTGAAATATTTCAGCGAGATCCCGCTACCACAAAGCTGCTCAATGACGGTGTGGCCGCTGTAACGGAATCAGCAACCACAAAAGAGATTGAAACACTGCGCTATGAGCTGGAGCACTTTGTCTGTGAAGGCCAATACAAGGGAGGGTTCATTCGGATTCTTGAATCGTATTTGGGGAATGCGGATTCAACGGTTCAACCTGCTGCTTGGGTAAGCGGTTTTTTGGGGAGCGGCAAGTCTCACCTTCTCAAGATGTTCCGGCATTTATGGGTGGATACTCAATTCGAGTCTGATGGAGCGAGCGCCCGTGGACTTACCCGGTTGCCTGATGAAGTAAGTGATCTGTTGAGGGAAATGGATACGTTGGGTAAGCGATGTAGCGGACTTCACGCTGCATCGGGGACCTTGCCTTCCGGCGGTGGTGAAAGTGTGCGTCTTGCTGTTTTAAGTGTTATTTTACGGTCCAAAGGTCTTCCGAGCTCACTGCCTCAGGCACAGTTCTGCCTTTGGCTTCAGAAAAACAACATATATGAAAAGGTCAATGCCTCTGTCGAATCTTCCGGCAAAGGCTTTCAAAGTGAATTGCATGACCTATATGTCAGTCCCATTCTAGCCCAGGCGTTGTTGGATGCTGATCCTGCTTTTGCCCCAGACCTTAAGCAGACTCGTGTTGTGCTGCGGGCCCAGTTCCCTATTGTGAAAGATGTTTCAACTGAGGAATTCATCCGAATTATCCAAAGAGTTCTTTCCACAAACGGGGAAATCCCCTGCACGGCTATCGTACTTGATGAAATCCAGTTATTCATTGGAGATAGCGCTAAACGTTCTACTGATGTCATGGAAATTGCCGAAGCCATTTGCAAACAGCTCGATAGCCGGGTTCTACTCATAGGTGCGGGCCAAACGGCTCTTGCCGGCAGTGTGCCTTTGTTGCAGCGTCTAAGGGACCGTTTTACGATCCCTGTTGAGCTCTCTGATTCGGATGTGGAAACGGTAACTCGTCGTGTGGTGCTCGCCAAAAAGGCTGATAAACGCAAAATAATTGAAAATACGCTTAATGCTCATGCAGGCGAAATTGACCGGAAGTTATCGGGGACACGCATTGCGGCTCGTACCGAAGACCGTTCCATCATTGTAGATGATTACCCCTTGTTGCCTGTTCGGAGGCGTTTTTGGGAGCATACCTTGCGTGCCATTGATGTTCCCGGCACCAGTAGCCAGGTCCGTACACAACTGCGTATTGTTTATGATGCAGTAAAAGAAATGGCCGAAAAACCTATTGGCACAGTCATGCAGGCTGACTTCATTTTCGACCAGCTTCAGCCCGACCTCCTGCGTACTGGCGTATTACTGCGGGAAATAGACGAAACTGTCAGAAACCTTGATGATGGAACTCCGGAAGGGGAACTTGCCAAGCGTATTTGCGGACTTGTTTTCTTGATTCGGAAATTGCCTCGTGAAGAGGTGGCTGACATTGGTGTTCGGGCCACGCCTGAAGCGCTGGCCGATCTCCTCATAAGTGATCTGGCAAACGACGGCACGACTTTAAGAAAAGAGATTCCTCAAATACTCGGCAAACTGGTTGATGAGGGAAAGCTGATTAAAATAGACGAGGAATACAGCCTTCAGACCAGAGAAAGCAGCGAGTGGGACCGGGAATTTCGTAACCGGCAGACCAAATTAAGTAATGACTTAACCGCAATATCCAGCAAACGTTCTTTTCTATTGAACGGAGCATGTTCAAATGCCCTGAATGGAATTAAGCTCCTTCAAGGAAAGTGTAAGGCAGCTCGTAAGCTATCCGTCCATTTTGGTACTGACCCCCCTGAAGTTAAAGGCAACGAAATTCCGGTCTGGATACGTGATGGTTGGGGCGAAAATGAAAGCACGGTGCTTGCCGATGCCCGGGCCTCTGGAACTGATAGCCCTGTAATTTATGTATATGTGCCCAAGGCCAGTGCCGATGACCTTAAAAAGGCGATCACAGAATACGAAGCAGCAAAGGCTACAATCGAATTCAAGGGTACGCCCACTACACCGGAAGGCCAAGAAGCCCGTGATTCAATGGTAACCCGCATGGGTTCAGCCGAAGTTACACGGAACAGCATCATCCAGGATGTGATAAATGCAGCCAAAGTCATTCAAGGCGGCGGTCAAGAACGGCTTGATTTAACCCTGAAAGACAAAGTGGACTCGGCTGCAGAGATCTCCCTGGATCGGCTTTTTCCAAATTTTCAAGATGCGGATGATGACCGCTGGCACAGTGTTATCAATCGGGCCAAGGGAGGGTCCGAGGCTGCTTTACAGGCCGTTGACTGGAATGATGCACCCGAAAAACACCCGGTCTGTTCTGCAGTACTTTCGGAGATCGGCTCCGGGAAAAAAGGTAAGGACATTCGAGATACTTTTGAAAGTACTCCTTATGGCTGGCCTCGTGATGCAATTGACGCTGCTTTGATTACGCTGTTCACGACGGGCCACATTCGGGTCACACACAAGGGTGTTCAACTTAAACAGGGACGACTCGACCAGGCCAAGATATCGGTTAGTGATTTTCGTGCGGAAACTGTAACCATAGATGCGAGAGCCCGTATCAAACTCCGCAAACTGTTCCAGGGCGCTGGAACTCCTTGTAAACCTAATGAGGAGTCAAGCGCTGCAGGGCAATTCCTTGCTCATCTCGTGGATTTGGCAGATAGAGCAGGTGGTGAACCCCCTATGCCAGAACGTCCTTCAACGGATCACCTTGATAACTTAAGAGCATTAGCCGGAAATGAACAGCTCGCGGAGATTCTGAATCAATATGATACTCTTTCAAAACAGGTCAAGGGTTG
>JAUVJO010000320.1 GCA_030592345.1 Deltaproteobacteria bacterium | reverse complement strand
TTATAGTTTATGCTAAATCATGTTCTCCGAAGGCCCTTTTGGAGTACCCCCTATTTTGCGTTAATACCGATGGTGCCCGTCTCTCGTTCCCTCTTTCTGAAAAATACATTGTTTCATTCGATCAAATCTGACCTGTGATGGGACCCAATGGCCCCACTTCTCAGTTTGTTCTTATCAAATGCTTCTTCAGATGATGCATCGATAGTAACTGTAACGCTTCCAGCCATGTCAGCCATCCTTGCGTTCAAAGAAACAACTTCACGTCATAATTATGGACTCATGCTGAAATCCTAAGAAAACATGATCGGCATCGGCCAGAAATCAATAATCCAACATCCCCAAAAACTCCCCCGAGACCAACGGAGCACGTAACCAACCCCCTTTATAATTTCCATAGCAATTGGTACGTTATCTTACAGTGCGGTGCAGTGCATATGTTTTATGCGCAATGTCTTGCGGCATTACGGATAAGACATTGGTAAGACCTATCCAAGGGAAGGACAGAGGGTGGTCATGTCGTCAGCGACAAGGGGGGCAAAAAGGTTGTAGAAAAAGGTGCTTACGCGGTGCGGGTAGATGATGAGGCGTAGCGGCATGCAGAAAATATCGTGCAAGACATTTTGAACAAATATGCAGACAGGAGAGGAAGCTGATGGCTGCAAACTCAGCTATTGAATGGACTGATACAACGTGGAACCCGGTAACTGGATGCACAAATATCAGCACTGGTTGTCAGAACTGCTACGCAGAACGTATGTCTTATCGCCTTCAGGCGATGGGACAACCAAACTACGCTGATGGCTTTAAGGTGAAAACTCATAAAAATGTCTTATCCCTTCCTTTGAAATGGAAAAAACCCCGTACAATATTTGTGAACTCCATGAGTGACCTTTTTCATGAAGATGTACCAGCCTCGTTTATATCTAAAGTGTTTGAAGTGATGAGTAAGGTCACACAGCACACTTTCCAGGTTCTCACAAAACGTTCCGAGAATTTGCGCGTGGCCTCAGCCATAGTTTATTACCTTGGCCAGAAAATGTCTGGATGGGGGTCAGCGTTGAAAACAGCGACTACCTCAAGCGAATGGACGACTTACGTGACACACCCGCAAGGATAAAATTCGTTTCTTTTGAGCCTCTCTTGGGGCCAATCCTGGATATCGATTTGACTGACATTGACTGGGTTATTGTAGGCGGTGAATCCGGTCCCAAAGCAAGGCCATTGTCCCCCTTATGGGTGAAAGGTATCCGCGACCAGTGCCTGGCTGCCGAAGTGCCTTTTTTCTTCAAGCAGTGGGGAGGGTTGAACAAGAAAAAAGCAGGCCGGGTATTGGATGGTCGAACATGGGATGATATGCCTGTGGTTGCGGGGATAGAGAGAGTTGGCATTCACATCTTGATATATGAAAATCACAGGTCGTGATATGAATCGGTTCTCCATATACTTTCGGCAAAAGCAAGAAAGGACAAGTCGATAAGAGAGGGTTGAAGAGGACAATGCCGATTTGTTCCAAGTCAAGGGCAGACCCCGTTTCTTTTCCAATAAATGTAAAATCGTTAAATTGCGGCCAGATGCTGACAACCGATTAAGGAAATTGACCTATGCTCACAAAATTAAGAGTTCGAAATTTTAAGAGATTTGGCAGTGTTGAGATAGACCTAGGTAGCCCCGTCGTTTTTATCGGACCAAACAATTCCGGCAAGACCACTGCACTTCAGGCTTTGGCCTTGTGGGAGATCGGTCTTCGACGCTGGAACGAAAAGCGGAAAGGTAAAACATCACCTGAAAAACGGCCAGGTGTGACCATCAACCGCAGAGACTTGATAGCCGTACCCGTTCCTGATGCTAAACTTCTCTGGCGAGATCTCGGCGTGAGAGATGTGAAGAGAATTGGCGGAAGACAACAAACAAGACCTATCTTCATTGATGTCATTGTTGAAGGAATAACTGCTGATAAGGCATGGGAGTGCGGTCTCGAATTTTACTACGCTAACGAAGAGTCATTCTATTGTCGGCCTCTTCGCCTATCAGAAGATAAGAGCCCGGGAAGAATGCCTATCCCGGAATATGCTGATAAGGTCCAACTGGCATTCCTGCCTCCTATGTCAGGGCTCGCAGCAAACGAAAGCCGGCTTGATCCGGGCGCCATAAACGTCCGTGTCGGTGAAGGTAGAACTGCTGAGGTGCTTCGTAATCTCTGCCATGAAATCCATGGTGCCCAAGATCAGCAATGGCAAAAGCTTACCGATCATATGAGATCTCTTTTCGGGACAGAATTGGACGATCCCCGGTATGTTGCCGAAAGAGGGGAGATCGTCATGACTTATAGAGACCATGGTACGAAGTTTGATATTTCTTCTTCAGGCAAGGGTCTTCAGCAGACCCTTCTTTTCCTCGCTTATATGTATGCTCATCCCGGAGCCGTACTTTTGCTTGATGAGCCCGACGCCCATTTAGAAATCCTGCGCCAAAGACAAATTTATCAGCTTCTAACGGAAGTTGCCCAGGAAAACGGCAATCAGATCATTGCAGCAAGCCATTCTGAGGTTTTGCTCAACGAGGCTGCAGAGCGGGACGTGGTTGTTGCCTTTGTGGGCAACCCACACCGCATCAATGATCGTGGGAGTCAGGTTTTAAAAGCCTTGAAAGATATAGGTTTTGAACACTATTACCAGGCAGAGCAAACCGGATGGGTACTTTATCTGGAAGGCTCAACCGATCTTGCCATTTTACAGGCTTTTGCTCAAAAACTCAGATACGACGAAGCCGCCGATATTCTTCAAAGGCCCTTTGTTCGTTATGTACGCAATGAGCCTGGCGAGGTAAGAAAACACTTTTTGGGGCTCAGAGAGGCGGTGCCCTATCTGAAGGGTATTGCGATATTTGACCGGCTTGAACAGCCATTGCCGCCTGACCTGGGAGCTGAAGGCCTGACTTGGAACAGACGAGAAATCGAGAACTATCTGTGCCACCCAGAGGTTCTTGAAGCGTACGCTATTGCGAGTGGAAGGGACACGCTTCCGGGGCCCCTTTTTGAAGCGGCCCATTCGGAGGCTCGTAAAGAAGCCATGAGAGAGGCAATCGAAGAAATCTCAGAGGCCCTCAAGAGACTGGACAAGGGTTCGCCTTGGGATAGTGATACTAAGGTGAGCGAGGATTTCCTGGTACCTCTTTTTAAGGCATTCTTTAAAAAACTGAAGTTGTATAATGTGATGGATAAGAAGAACTTCCACGAACTTGCTCGGTTTGTTCCGCGGGACAAAATCGATCCTGAAGTAAAGGAAAAACTGGACGCCATCGTAGCCGTGGCTAAGACAGCCACCACGTCGGATGAGTAATATCTTTTCAACAGGTTGATACCTCCTTCCTGAGGAGAGGTCAGATGACTGACAGAATACGCTGGGGACTAGAGAATCCGCATCATCCGCTCTCGCAGATGAAGACAGAATTGATCTGGGAAGGGGAATATGACGAGTACGGGAACCGCCGGACAGTGGACAACGCCGGGTGCGCCACGACGCTCCTGCCTGCGTACAGCTTGCCCCGCCGGGTCGGCAGGCAGGTCCGCACGCAGACAGGTTGCACTACTGTCCAGGCGGGGGGAAGCGCTTGTTGGACGGTCGAACATGGGATGAAATGCCTGTGCTGGCGGGAATAGAGGGGGTTAGGCGGGCATCTTGACATGTGCGAATCACATGTGAAGATGGGAGGGGGGTTATCACGGCAGAAAGAGCAGATCAGAAAGCCGGTGCACGTTCTGCATGACATGGTCTGCGCTGTGAACTGGTTTTTCTCTAACGTAGTTTTACCTTAGAAAGAGATGGCTTCTCAAGATGATGGAGCTGGTGCCACTGGAAAGAATTGTCAGCAAGATATATCTCATACGTGATAAGAAGGTTATCCTTGATAGGGAGTTAGCCCCGCTTTACGGAGTGGAGACGAAAGTTTTGAAGCAGGCAGTTAGAAGAAACATAAAACGGTTCCCTGATGATTTTATGTTTGAGCTGACAAAAGAGGAAAATCAATCTTTAA
>JAUVJO010000400.1 GCA_030592345.1 Deltaproteobacteria bacterium | reverse complement strand
GACAAGAAATGGGGAGAGCAAAACCAGAAGTGGTATCTCCAACATGAAGAGATAATGCAGCTCACCAAGAAAAACGATAGCAGCATTGGCGCTTTGGGAGCACGTTGGGGGATAGCCTCGGAAGCGTCGTTCCGTAATGGGCTCAAAGCAATTCTCAAAGAGTCTTTTGGCGTAGAAGTATTGAATATCACAGACTATGACGAAGAGGGGCAAGTGTTTGGTCGTCCTGACCAGGTAGAGCTAGATATCATAATCAAGGACAGTGTGCTGATTATTTGTGAGATAAAGTCCTCTATGAGCAAATCTGATATGTACATCTTTGAAAGGAAAGCTCGCTTTTATGAGCAAAGGCATAACCGCAAAGCCGACAGGCTGATGGTCATTTCTCCAATGATCGACAACAGAGCTAAGGACGTAGCGAAAACCCTTCATATTGAATGTTATAGTTACGCAGATCAAGTAAGCGAACTATGAAGAAGGGAATCCAAAGAGTTGCGACAGTATCTACGCGATTAGCAGGCACATACGAGTAGGTAATTTCCCTGCCGCCGCAGGCGTATTGCGTTTTCTGTCTTTCATCTTGAAAGGCAGAACCACCTGAAAATCCACCAAATCCTGAAAATTCTGTCTGATTTTCCTGGAAATGAAAATACTATTCATAGGATCTATTGTGCTCGTTTTCTTTGCCTATTTTGGCTACTCGGTTTCTCTTTGGTTGCTGGGAATCTTCAGGAAAAAGACAGTCAAGAAAGCGCCATTTTTTCCTGACGTCACAATAATTATCACGGCATATAATGAGGAAAAAAGGATCAAGGAAAAGCTGGATAATACACTTGCTTTGGAATACCCAACAGAAAAACTTCAGATTCTTGTCGCTTCCGATGGATCAACCGATCGAACCAACGACATTGTCAAGGACTACGGAGAGGCCGGGGTTGAACTGGTGGCCATCGAGGAACGTCACGGCAAAGAAAATGTCCATAAAGAAGCTGTGAAGCGCACAAGGGGCGATGTGCTCGTATTCACGGACGTGGCTACGCAGTTGGACTCAGGCGGGTTGAAAGAGATGGCCTTCAATTTTGCCGACCCTTCTGTGGGATGCGTGAGTAGTGAAGACCGAATTATTGGGAAGGACGGAAAGCCAGGTGGGGAGGGCTTCTACGTCCGCTACGAGATGTGGCTGAGGCGGCTTGAGTCTGAAGTGAATTCCCTGGTGGGATTGAGCGGTTCTTTTTTTGCAGCACGCAAGGAAGTCTGCCTGGACTTTTCCCCGGAGATGCAAAGCGACTTTCGGACCGTATTGAACAGCATGAAAATGGGCCTTCGGGGTGTCAGTGATCCACGGGCCATAGGATATTACCAGGATGTTTCAGATGAAAAACGGGAGTTTGATCGAAAGGTGCGAACGGTGGTGAGGGGCCTTACAGTCTTTTTCAAGCATTTGGGATTCTTGAATCTCTTCCGATATGGCTTTTTCTCCTACCAATACTTCTTCCACAAGCTCCTCAGGTGGTTAGTGCCTGTGTTCCTTTTTGTGGCTTTTGTCACAAACCTTATACTGGCAACGACATCCTCAGTGTATTACGTCACACTTCTTTGTCAGTCTGCCTTCTACGCAGTAGCGGTTTGTGGCTGGCAGACTAAAGCCCCCTCCTCAAACACCCTCCTCAAGATCCCCACATATTTCCTCACTGTGAATGCTTCGATCTCTGTGGCGTGGTTGCGATACTTGCGAGGGCAAAGAGTCGTCATGTGGATGCCGTCTGAAAGGTAGACGCCCATGGCTTGTCAGCCAATTTTCAGGTATATCCATTAGCGCATTTGCCGGTGCACCCTAACCCATTTGGGCTCAAAGCACATTTGGGCTAAGTTGAGATAACGCAACCCACATCAGAAGATACTCATCACACTCCGGAAGATAGCATAACCCTGGGTGGCAGCGCTTCCGATAACATTAGTGTAACCAGTGTTACCTGGGCTAACAACCAAGGCGGCAGCGGCACAGCCCAGGGACAAACCCTTCGACAATCTCGGACATGCCCCTCCATTGCGGAGTCGATAACATCATAACAATAACCGCCAAAGATGCCGCCGGCAATACAGCCACAGACACCTTAACCATAGACGTCAGGCCCTGCCCGGTATCAGGCATGCATTAGCCATAAACCAGTCCACTACACCAACACCTCCTTCCCCCGACCCCACTCCCTCCCCGGAGTGGGGTCCCCTTTTTGGCTTTTACCCATTATAGCCCAAGGCACCTTTGGGTAATTCTGCCCGCGCCTACAAACCACTTTTGGTCGTACTAACATCGAGTTGAGCCCTTTTTACCCATTTCAGCCCAAGGCTGTTTTGGGTAAATCTACAGAGGCAAAGAAGTGTTTTTTCAGACAGGATGTACAGAATTTGACAGAATTTTTTGTTCATCACTTTCCAGCCTTCGGCCTGGAGGGATGAAAGTGATGAAATCCAATCCGCCTAGCGGCGGAAGGGAATTAAGCTGCTTGCCGGACTGACTGTGTTTCCGCTTGACCTGTACCCGTGACGCGCTGTTGGCCAATAAGTTCTTGCAAATACTATTAGCAACCTCAACACAAAAAACATTAAAAAGGCCGCAGGTAAAAAAAATCACTTGCGGTCTCCTTGTAAAACAGCAGCGGCGACAGGGCTTGTGAAAAGAATGCAGTATTGGATAGGTGATGGTTGGATGGTTAGGAGGATTGGAGGTCCGTATATTCTCCTTGGTCT
>JAUVJO010000154.1 GCA_030592345.1 Deltaproteobacteria bacterium | reverse complement strand
TTTTTTCGGTGAGCAATGAGCATCAAGAGCAAGGCGCGGAATAGCAGGCTATTGCAAGCCTGAGCAACACAGCTATTGGTGTTCATGGCCAGCGAAAAATCGTTATTTGTGGCCTTTCGAGGTATATCTATGCTTTTGCCAGTCCACTGTCAAGCCTTGACTGATAGATAGACTTGCACATATTAAATTTCACAGCGTTATCGGTCGTCGGCGTATTACAATACAGCCTCCTCCCTCTGGCCTTGTGAAATTAAATATGTGAAAGTCTATAGATCCTAATCATAGAAAAGCCCATTGCTTAAACGCCATTTGTCTCCTTCTCATCAGGGTCTTGAGTCTCCACCGTCTCCTTGGAGTGTTCTTTGAGGAGCGCCTCTGTTTTGGAGAATACTTCCTTGAGTTTGCTATCAATCGAACGGAGCTCCAGGTCAACTTCCTCTATGAAGGGATCTTTTTTATCCCGCTCCATGATGTCTCCTTTGAATTTCAACGGATTACGGCCCTGCCGTTGCAAAATGAGGCACGAAACCGTAGGATTTGTAAATGCCTTGAGCGCGGTCTGATTTTATGAAATCAAGAAATTTTTCCGCATTTTCACGGTTTGCTCCGTTCTTCAACCGGCAAATATAGTAGTTGATCCTATCCCTTTGATCCAGATCCTTTCCGGGTTCAACCACATCTACTGCAAGGCCTGTTTGCCGCGCGTGTATAATCTCCGTGGCCCACACAGGTCCCACGTCAACCGTTCTCTTCGCTATCCGAAGCGGTGTCTCCCTGTGGTGGACGATTGTTAGGATCGTCGTCCCTTCTGCACGCTTTTGTTCCATGATACGCTCCACAAGGGTCTGTCCGCCGGCCTGGCCATACATTTCGATAATGTAGTGGGCAATGTCTTCATACTCCGGGCTCGGCTGGGAAATGCGCACATCATCTCCCCCAAGATCAGAAACAGAGGCAATCTGTGCAGGATTTCCTTCTGGCACCATCAAGACGATCCGATTGTGGAGATAGAGAAAATAGTCCTCCCCTGAAATAAAGCCCACACTTTTTAGGCGATCCATGGCCTTTTTGGTGACAGAGGCGTAGACATCGGGAAATACGTCTATGACCTTGTCCCGAAATATCGCGCCCCCGGCCAAGATTTGCTTCAGTTCCAGACCAGGCGGAAGTGTTTCGTAAAAAATCCTCTTGATATCCGGGTGTTCGTCCTGAAAGGCAAGCAGCAGGTCTTTCATGACCATGAATTGGTTACCTGCCACGAAAAGAACCAGATCTGCCGAATCGACACATTCGAGATCGTGAAGGTCGTCTTCCCGATCTGAAGGGATGATCGGAAGATCCACCTTTTCCTGTTCACCGACCATTCTGTCTTCTCCTCGTCATTTCTGTAAACAATCGGTGTAACCGTTCAGGGGTTCAGGGTTCAGGGTTCAGGTGTTGAGCTTCTCATTCCTGACACCTGACACCTGTAACCCGTAACCGTTCACGGTTCACCGTTGTCCGTAGCGTCGTCATACACCGTATCTAATTGCAGATCTTGATTTTCTGGCCATCGGGCTGTGGAATTACGCGTTCTGTGACCACTGGCAACAACTGGTCCTTGCTGCCACCCCCTATCCGTCGGTGAACGGAAAACGGAGAACTGTGAACGGTTACCTATTTTTTTCCTCTCCCCCTACTTCTGGCCCGGACTACACGATCAAGACCACTGTAATCCTTGATGATCGCAAAATCAGTATACGCACCCGAGAGTGCGATCAGGCGCTCAACCGAGGCCCGTTGATCGTAGCCAATCTCAAAAAGGAGCCACCCGCCCGGAGTCAAATACGCCGGAGCTTGCTCAATGATAAGCCGGATGGCGTCCAGTCCGTCAGGGCCTCCATCAAGGGCCTCCCGAGGCTCATATCGCGAGACCTCCAACGGAAGCTTTTCAAAGGCAGGATGTGATATGTAGGGTGGATTCGAGACCACAAGGTTAAAATATCCGGGCAGATCCCCCACAGCGTCAAACCAGTTACCCTGTAAAAACGTGACAGGTCGTTCAATTCCATGTTTTCGGGCATTATCCCGGGCCATGGCCAATGCCTTTTCTGAACAATCAATCGCATAAAAACGATGGCCTGCCCGTTCCTTGGCCAACGCAAGGACAACTGCCCCTGATCCTGTTCCAAGGTCTAATACTCTGAAAGGCTTTGGTGACGGTTCCCGAGGTATGATCGAAAGGGCGGTCTCTACCAATATTTCGGTCTCAGGACGTGGAATCAGTACATCACGTGTAACCTTCAAGTCGAGAGACCAAAACCCCTTTTCGCCCACGATATAGGCGACCGGCTCCCTCTGAAGCCGTCTTTGAATGAATCCCCTGAAAACCTCCAGTTCCTTAGGTTCCAGAGGGCGATCATACTCGATGTATAGATCGACCCGCCCGACGCCTAGCGCATGCGCCAGGAGGATCTCCGAAGCAGCCCGAGGGTTCTCAATCTGATGGGATTTGAAATAGGCTGTAGTCCACTTGAGAATCTTAAGGATGGTCCAGGCCTCAGGCAGCATGCCTCGACTCTGACTCGGCACCCTGAAGGGCCAGGGCCTGATGGTGGGTCATGAGGGCATCTATGATCCCCTGAAGGTTCCCTTCGAGGATACTCTCTAGTTTGTACAGGGTAAGTCCGATCCGGTGGTCAGTCGCCCTGCCCTGGGGGAAGTTATAGGTCCTGATGCGCCCGCTTCGATCCCCTGTGCCAACTTGATTCTTACGGTCTGCGGATATTTTTTCGCTCTGCTCTGAACTCATCTTTTCGTAGAGACGAGCCCGCAGGACCTTCATGGCCTTTGCCTTGTTCTTGTGCTGTGACTTCTCATCCTGGCAGCTTACCACTAATCCTGTGGGAAGATGGGTAATACGAATGGCCGAGTCCGTGGTGTTCACACTTTGCCCACCAGGACCCGTAGAACGGAACACATCCACCCTGATCTCGTCCGGCTCGATCTTGACATCCACTTCTTCAGGCTCCGGGAGAATAGCTACTGTCACGGCAGAGGTATGAATCCTCCCCTGCGATTCTGTTACAGGGACCCGCTGTACCCTGTGGGTTCCGCTTTCGAATTTGAGGCTACTGTACACCCCCTTACCCTTGATTAAGGCGATGATCTCTTTTAGCCCTCCAACGCCTGTCACGTGCCTGCTCAAGACCTCTATGTCCCATCCAAGGCTCTCTGCATACTTGCTGTACATCTTAAAAAGGTCTGCTGCAAAGAGCCCGGCCTCTTCCCCGCCAGTACCAGCCCGGATCTCCATCACGATATTTTTCTCATCGTTCGGATCCTTTGGTATGAGGAGCAACTTCAACTCCAGCTCTAGTTCTTTAAGCCGCTCTGTGGAGGTCCGGACATCTTCCCTTGCCAGATCCTTGATCTCCTCATCACCGTCCTTTAGGAGTTCGCTCGACTCTTCGATGTTCTGCGCGACCTGTTTGTACTCACGAAAGGCAAAAACGACCTTGCTCAACTCCGCGTGCTCCCTGCTGTACTGCCGGTACGCCTGTTGGTCTTTTATGACTTCGGGATCACTGAGGACATTTTCGATCTCTACAAACCGCTCCTCAACACCCCCTAATCTATCAAACATCTATGTTTGCCTCGCTGTACCCGTTGTAGAGATCGTTGAGAGTTATTCGGTGTCTGGTGACAGGTTTCTGGTGACAGGTTTCAGGTTTCAGGTGTGAAAAACGCAAGAGATCAAACCTGACACCTGAACACTGAAACCCGGTACCGTATTTGTGGAGTATTGGAGTAAATCAAGTGCCTAAAGTTGAAAGACAAAACGAATAATAAAACAGTTTCTTCAAGTCCTTAATCCCGCTAAAGGCGGGACTCACTTTCTTTCTTCCAGAAAAATGCGGAAAAGATGTTGTCTCCACCCAACTATTAGATACGCCCTTCGGCGGCCATGGCTATTTTATTTCTGAGCCTTGTCTTTATTCATTGCCTCAAACTTGGCATACTTCCTGCGGAACCGCTCAACACGACCTGCCGTGTCTACCAGTTTCTGTTTCCCCGTAAAAAAAGGGTGGCATTTGGAACAGATTTCCACCCTAATATCCTTCTTTGTGGAACCAGCTTCCACCGCGTTGCCACATGCACAATGAATCGTCGTCTGAAAACATTCAGGATGGATATCCTTCTTCATGTGATTCCTCCAGGTCGTTAATTGTTATTCGGGACTCGAAAGAAAATGGATGGGATGCCCCTTATCCATAACTTTAGGCACTTTAGCTCACTTTAGACACTTTAGCTCACTTTAGTATTCTTAACTATTCATCGAGTCCAGAAACTCTTTATTATTCACTGTTCCTTTCATCTTTTCAAGCAAAAACTCCATGCTGTCCACTGGATTCAAGGCGGACAGGAGCTTTCGTAAGATCCAAATCCGGTTCAAGACGTCTGGTTCCAGAAGTAGCTCCTCCTTACGTGTCCCGGACCGATTGATATCAATGGCAGGAAAGACGCGTTTGTCCGACAGCTTACGGTCCAACTGCAACTCCAGGTTGCCTGTCCCCTTAAACTCCTCAAAAATCACCTCATCCATCCGGCTTCCAGTATCGATAAGGGCTGTGGCAACAATGGTAAGGCTCCCCCCTTCCTCGATATTGCGGGCAGCACCAAAAAAGCGTTTCGGACGATGCAACGCATTGGAATCCACACCACCCGACAATATCTTACCGCTCGGCGGTACCACTGTATTATACGCCCTGGCAAGGCGGGTAATGCTGTCCAAAAGTATGACCACATCCCGCTTACTTTCCACCAGTCGTTTGGCCTTCTCGATGACCATCTCGGCCACTTGCACATGCCTTTGCGGGGGCTCGTCAAAGGTGGAGCTGACCACTTCTGCTCTCACCGAGCGGTCCATGTCGGTGACCTCTTCCGGCCGCTCGTCAATCAGTAAAACAATCAGAATAATATCCTTGTGGTTGGCGTTAATGCTATTTGCGATGTTTTGCAACAACATGGTTTTGCCACTCCTGGGGGCTGAAACGATGAGACCTCGCTGGCCGAACCCTATGGGCGTAAGCAGGTCCATAATCCGCACACAATAGTCATCAGGTCCCCGTTCAAGATTGATCCTTCGATCGGGATATAATGGGGTTAGATTGTCAAAGAGTATCTTGTCCCGTGATCTTTCCGGGTCCTCGAAGTTGACAGCCTCTACCTTAAGAAGGGCAAAATACCGTTCATTATCCTTGGGCGGCCGAATTTGCCCTGACACGGTGTCGCCGGTACGAAGGCTAAAACGACGTATCTGAGAAGGTGAAATATAAATGTCATCAGGTCCAGGCAGATAGCTATAGGTCGGTGCCCGCAGAAAGCCAAACCCATCCGGGAGAATTTCGAGAACCCCCTCCCCGTAAACCAAGCCGTTTTTCTCGGTTTGTGCCTGAAGAATCGAAAAAATCAGCTCTTGTTTTCGCAAGCTTGCAGCACCCTCAACATTAAATTGTCTCGCCATCGAAGTCAGTTCACCGACTTTCATAGCTTTTAACTCCGCCAGGTTCATGAGTTCATCTTCCCTTTCTATATATAGGTTTTCAGATAATTAATTTCACGAGGCCAGAGGGAGGAGGCTGTATTGTAATACGCCGACGACCGATAACGGGGTGAAATTTAATATGTGAAAGTCTATAGATCCGACATTCTATTGTGAGCGCTACGGTTGCGCTCTCCAGGCGTAGGCTCTCCGAGCCGGAGGCCTGACGTCTTGAAAACATTACACATCGTGTCCAACATTCCAATTGAGTGCAAAACGAACCAAGTTCCAAGAAAATCACAGTTCGGACATTCTTACGGCTCCGACTAGCGAGTTGAGACAGAAGGGATCGCGCCGTGATGTAATGACACTATGTGTAAAAGGATTGGTTCCTCTTGCTGAAAGTAATGAGGCTAAGTAGCAGTTTTTTTTATTTTGATTTTTTTAAGTTTGTGATCTACCGCATGGAGAAACTCTTTGGGTTTTCCCTCATGCCTTCCCAGGCTCCCAGGTAGGATTCTTAAGCACATTTATGCCATGTTTATCGATGTGTCAAGCATTTTATAAACTATCAGTTCTTTTTTCGCAGATTCGGGCATCAGCCGCCCAAAAACCATACCCCCACTCCCCCCTGTTCTTACTACCTGTTTTCAGGTCTCAGGCTACGTACGGTCGCACCAGCTTGCCACATCTCTGAATCTTTCAGCTCATCGAGTTCTTTTCTGAGTCTATCACTATAGTCAGGCGCACTATTGGCCTCAAGTACTATCCTGGTTTCTTCCCCGGACACGACTCGTTCATAGAGTTCCTCAAAAACCGGCGTGACCGCATCCCGGAACCGATGTCTCCAGTCAAGTGCGCCCCTCTGGGCCGTGGTGCTGCAGTTAGCATACATCCAGTCCATCCCCTGTTCGGCCACAAGGCGGATAAGGCTCTGAGTCAGTTCCTCTACTGTTTCGTTGAATGCCTCGCTGGGGCTGTGTCCATGTTTCCGCAATATGTTGTACTGGGCCTCAAATATGCCCTCCAAGCATCCCATGAGAACACCCCGTTCTCCAGTTAGATCACTATGCACCTCATTTTCAAAGGTGGTGGAAAAAAGGTATCCAGAGCCGATGACTATTCCAAGGGCAAGGGCTCTGTCTGTTGCCCGGCCCGTAAAATCCTGAAAAACTGCGTAGCTTGCATTAATGCCGCTGCCATCCAGGAAATTCAATCGAACATTTCTTCCTGAACCCTTTGGAGCAACCAGAATAACATCAATGTTTTCCGGCGGGATCACCCCGGTCTGGTCTTTGTACACAATAGAAAACCCGTGGGAAAAATAGAGGGCGTCTCCCTCCTTCAGACACGGCTTGATCCTTGGCCAAACTGCTGCCTGGCCTGCGTCAGATACCAGATACTGCAAGACCGTAGCCTGCTCGGCCGCCTCTTCCAGGGACATGAGGGTCTTTCCCGGTATAAACCCATCTTGAATCGCCCTTTCCCACGATTTGCCCCCTTCACGCTGACCCACAATAACTGAAATTCCGTTGTCTTTCATGTTCAAGGCTTGCGCAGGACCCTGAACGCCGTAGCCCAACACGGCCACAGTCTCATCGGCAAGTACCTGTCGAGCCTTTTCCAAAGGGAATTCCTCCGCAGTAACCACATCCTCCCAAACACCCCCAAAATTAATCTGTGCCATATGTACCCTCCTTCATTGTACCCGTTCACAGTTCACTGTTGTCCGTTGTCCGTGCGGTCCTCATACATTTGTTCGACCTCAAGGTTCTCCACATCCCAATAATTCATAGTTATGACTACGTTCTCCCTGAAACCTGAAACCCGACACATGGAACCTGTGAACTGCTAAGTGCAAACTCCTTTCTGCTTTTATCAAAGATGCCCAGATAT
>JAUVJO010000078.1 GCA_030592345.1 Deltaproteobacteria bacterium | reverse complement strand
GCTGAAAGCTGAAGACATGAGATATTTACCTTTCAGCTTTCAGCTTTGAGCTTTCAGCCTTCAGCCCTGTTTTCTGCAAACATTATAAGGAGCCACTGAATGACATTTAGATTTGCCTACCCTGTGGTTCTTGGCCTGCTGGTAGCCGTGGCAGGATGGCTCGCATTTTCCGTGTGGAGAAGACCGGCCACCATCACCTATTCCATGACTTCAAAAATTGCGATGATGTCAGGAAGTGGCGGGCGGCTCTGGGACAAGATACCTTTGGCTTTAAGGACTGCTTGCCTTGTCCTCCTGGTCCTGGCCTCTGCCCGGCCACAGCTCTTTAACGTCTCCAGGGAGATTCGGTCTCCAGGTGTTGACATCATGCTCTGTCTGGACACGTCCGGCTCCATGGATGCCCTGGATTTTCAATTGGATGACAAACCGGTCTCCCGGCTTACTGCCGTCAAGAAAGTGGTGGGCGAGTTTATCAAGAAGAGGGAGATGGACAGGATCGGCCTTGTAGTTTTCGGAGAAGAGGCCTTTACACAGGCACCATTAACAGTGGATAAGGGGCTGCTTTTAGGCCTGGTAGAAAAAATGAACATCGGTATGGCTGGAGACCGGACTGCCATCGGCTCTGCCATAGCAATTGGAGGAAAGAGACTAAAAGACCTCAAGGCCAAGTCAAAGATCCTGATACTCCTTACGGACGGCAGGCACAATGCAGGCAATATCACGCCTGAAGAGGCTGCTGAGGCGGTCCGGGCGTTTGGCATCAAAATATACGCCATCGGCGTGGGCGGAAAAGGCAGGGCTCCTTTCAAGGTGAAAACCTTCTTTGGTCCGCGTCTGGTCTATCAAGAGGTGGACCTGGATGAAGAAACATTAAAAAAGGTTGCAACAATCGGGGGAGGAAGATATTTCAGGGCCGCGGACAGCGAGCAGCTATCAGAGATATACGACATCATAGACCGGGAAGAAAAAACAGAAATCAAGGTCAAGGAGTTTTTCCATTTCCGAGAACTCTACCACTACTTTGTTATCCCGGCGCTCATCTTGCTTGGACTGGAGATCTTCCTTAGATCCACTTTACTTAGGGTTATTCCATGACACTGGCCCATCTTTGGATATTGCATTTCCTCTGGCTCCTGCCGCTGGCAGGCCTCGCCCTCGTGGTGTGCAACAGGCAGAAAAAGAAAGCCATAGAGCGTTTTGCCGACACCGGGCTTTTGGCCAGACTAACAGGAGAAGCCCGAAGGGGGGGGGGGTTCTTAAAGGGCCTGCTATTGCTTGGCGTTCTCGGACTGATGCTTTTCGCGCTGGCAGGGCCACGCTGGGGGAGCCATTACCAGGAGGTGAGTCAAAAAGGCGTGGACATCATGGTCCTCGTGGATGTATCAGCCAGCATGCTGGTGGAGGATTGTGAGCCGAATCGACTCGAGCGGGCCAGGCGGGAGGTCATGGATTTTTTAAGGGTGGTCCAGGGAGATCGCGTGGGTCTGGTGGCCTTTTCCGGAGCGGCTTTTGTCCAGTGTCCGTTGACACTGGACTATGGTGCGCTCCGGATGTTTTTAAGTGCGCTCAAACCGGATCTGATCCCTGTTGTGGGTACGGATCTGGGCGCAGCAATTGAAACCGGGGTTTCTTCCTTTGATTTCGAGTCAGAAACGGACAGGGTTATCCTCCTTATCACAGATGGGGAAGATAACGAGAAAAAAGGGCTGGAAGCAGCGCGCAAGGCTGCTGGCAAGGGGGTCAAGATCTTTGTCTTTGGCATGGGAGAGCCGTCTGGCGGGCCGATTCCGGCTAGTGATGGAAAAGGCGGGTTTATGAAGGATAAGGGGGGTAAACTGATTCTCTCTAAACTCGACGAGCAAAGCTTGAGGGAGATCGCTTCTGCTGCAGGGGGTACTTATGCCAGGTCTGTGGCCGGCGATCTCGATCTTGACATGGTCTATTTTGATGGCATCAAGTCCAGGACAAAGGCAGAGACCCTAAAAAGCGGCAAGATCAAGGTTTATGAGGAGCGTTTCCCGATTTTCTTGCTGGCCGCCCTTTTCTTCTTGCTCCTGGAGGGTCTGATTCGTGAAAGGAAAGTCACAATATGCGTGCTCCTTCTCTGGCTCATCTTGTCGCCGCAGGCACAGGCTGCTCAAGACCCGGACGAACTTTACAGGCAGGGCAACTTTGCCGAAGCGGAAAAGGCATATGCTGCTTCTGATATGGATCATCCAAAAGACCTGCGCTATCGGTACAACCGTGGATGCGCTGCCTACCAGAACGCTGACTATCAAGGCGCAATGGCCGCATTTTCCAGTGTATTAAGAAGGTCCCGGGCCGAAGAGGGCAGAAATAGTGAGACACGGTTTAAGGCTGCTTACAACCTCGGAAACGCTGCCTTTAAGCTTGGCGATTTTAAATCGGCCGTGGCTTACAATAAAGAGGCTATCTTGTGCAACCACGAAAGCGAGGATGCGAAGTATAATCTGGAACTCTCCATGAAGGAGATGGAGAAACAGGAGAAAAACAAGACCGAGCAATCAGAGACAAAGCCCCAAGAGGATTCCGGCAAATCAGAAGAGCAGGACGATCAATCAAAGACCGGAACAAAAGAGAAAGGCCCGGATAACAAGGCCGAAGAAAAATCCCCCAATCAGGAGAAATCTCAGGAACCATCTCAAGCTCAGGATCAGAAGGACGCGAAAAGCCAAAGCAAATCCGGGCAACAAGGGGAATCTGAGCAGAAAAAGACGACCAGTGCAGATCATGGCCAAGACGCGGGACAAGATTCTCCCAAAGACCTTTCAGGAGAGTTGAAGGCAATGCAGGGCTTTGAGGGGGAAGACAAAGAGGATCAAGCTTCGGGCCAAGTCATATCTGGCACGGACAAGAAAAAGGCCGAGGCATTGCTGGACAATATCAAAGAAGATCGCTCCCGGTTCCTGCGTTTTCAGGTTCCCACAGATAAGGAGCATGGCGTCGAATCGGGAAAGGATTGGTAGGAGTTGAGCTGAAAGCTCAAGGCTCAAAGCTCAAAGAAAGATCAACAATTTGAAACTCGAAAATAGAAGCTGGAAATTGGGATTTTATTGATCTCTTTGCTCAAGTTTGGAGTATTTTGCAAGTGGCCGAAGTCATGACCAAGCCCGACATTTCTGACAGACAGGTCTTACTGAAAAAGGCTTTCCATGCCATGATATTTCACCTTTCACCTTTGAGCTTTGAGCTTTCAGCCGGGGGGCGCTGGACGCTGAGAAAAATCAGGTATCTTACTAAGGCCTCTATACTGGCGTTCGCCTTCCTTATTTCCCTCCTACTTCCTTGCCTGGCCAACGCTGACATATCCGTGACTTTGAGTCCTGACCGGAAGCAAGCAACCATTGTCGATTCCATAAGGCTGGTTGTCAGCGTTTCCGGGACCAGGACTTGCGATTCAGAGCCCATCATAAAAGGTCTGGAAGCCTTTGATCTGACGCAGGGGGGAACTTCAAGCCGTGTTCAGATTATCAATGGAAAGATTAGTTCCGGGATCGACTATACCTATTTCATTCAACCCAAGAAGACCGGCACCTTCCAGATCGGACCGGCAGAGGTGAGAGCCGAAGGTGGAGCCTTCAGGAGCAAGACAGCGAAATTGACCATTTCCAAACTGCCTCGATCCTCTGGTATTGATCGAGGGCCCCTTTTCCTGACGACCGAGCTTTCATCCAAAAAAACTTATGAGCAAGAACAGGCGATCTACACGTTAAAGCTCTACCGTCAGACCAAGGTATCGGATATCTCCCTGGATTTACCTGAAAATAAACACCTTTCCTTCAAACAGCTCGGAAAGCCCGTCACATACCAGAGCCTCTATGAAGGCAAAACCTACCAAGTCCTGGAGGTACGGTATGCCTTGCTGCCGTCCAGAGAAGGTGATTACGAGATCGGACCTGCAAGAATGCATCTTACCGTTTTTCAGCCAAGACAGCGTTCCCGCAGGAGCTTTTTTGATGACCCCTTTTTTTCGTTTTCAACAGGCAAGCCCATGACACTTGCCAGCGAGCCTTTGGAACTGAAAGTGCTTCCGCTTCCTGAGGAAGGCAGACCTGCGGATTTCAGCGGACTTGTCGGGCACTTTGGAATCAATGCCAAACTGGAGCCGTCCGAGGCGAGAGTTGGCGAATCTGTTACCTTGACAGCTCGTCTTAGCGGTCGTGGAAATGTAAACCGCATCCCTGACTTAAAAGGGCCTGAAGTAGAGCATATGAAAATCTATGACGATCAACCGGTTTTGGAAACAGACTCAGATGATAAAGGCATGACAGGCTCAAAGACCATGAAATGGGCTCTGGTTCCGGAAAGAGAGGGGCTTTACGAAATTCCTCCACTGACAGTCAGTTTTTTTGATACAAAAAGCCGCGAGTACCGGGTGATAAGGACTTCGCCCCTTTCCTTGGCTGTCCTTCCAAGGGAAGAGCAAGTTCAGGCATCTGCAGATCGTACAAAGAAAGAGATGCCCGAAGGCCCTGGCAAGGAGGCAGTCAAGGAACTCGGCCACGACATCCTCCCGGCACACACGTCCGTCAAAGACCTGAAAACGGTGTTTCCGGGTTTTCCCACCCAACGCGGAGCGTTGTTTTTCTGGGTGATTCTGATTGGGCCGGCTATTTTCTACGCACTAGCCTTTTGCGGGATGAAATTTAGTAGAAAGTCAGTCAAGGCATTAGCTGTCACAAGAACCAGGAAAGCGGCCAAGACTCTTATCAAGCAATGCCGTCACGAAAGGCTTCGTTCGAGCAATCTTGCCGAAGCCATCAGAGACTATCTAAACGACCGATTCGGCCTCGCGCTTGGCTCCCTGACCCCGGACGATGCAGTTGAAATCCTGAAATCAAGAGGTGTTAATCTTGATACAACCCGGAAGCTGCAAAGCATTCTCCAAAGGCTGGAAGATGCGATTTACACGGGCAAGGGAGACGATTCAAGTGATATCGGTCAAGATCTTCCCAGCCTCATCAAGCAAATCGAAAAGGAGATTGGGTGAAAAGGATCGTCTGGTCACCCTTAGTTGCTCTGATTTTCCTGGTCTCCGTGACCACTGGGATCGCAGCCGAAAACCAGCAATGGGAGGAGACCTTCTTCGCTGCAAATCAGGCGTATAAAGAGGGACGTTTCCAGGACGCTGTTGACGGGTACAACCAGTTGATCCGGTCCGGACACCCAGGCGGACACATTTACTACAACCTGGGGAATGCTTGTTTTCGCTTGAATCAGTTCGGACTCGCCATCCTGAACTATGAACGGGCACGGCTCCTGATACCGAGAAATGCAGACCTGAATTTCAATCTTGGCCATGCCCGCGATCAGATCCGGGATGCAATCAGCGAATCACACGGCCTTATCAGCACGACTTTCTTCTGGCTCGATTCCCTGAGCCTGGACGAACTCTTCGTGGGTTTTGCCATCCTGAATGTGCTATTTTGGGGAATTCTTCTGTTAAGACTCTTTTTCCGGTTTTTCCGGTCTGAGGGGGTTTACTACCTCTTGCTTGTGGTCCTGCTTTGCTTTTTTATTGCCGGGGCCTCCTTTGGCGTGAAATGGTACCAGGTGAAAACCGATGACCGCGCAGTCATTCTGGCAGGAGAGGCCAGTATCCTGGCAGGCCCTGATAGCCTGGACACCCTCCTTTTCAAACTCCACGAAGGAGCAATCGTGCAAGTGGAGAGATCAGAGGATGGATGGTCGCTGGTCCGTCTGCCAGACGGGAAACGAGGATGGGTAAGAGATGATGCCATGGAACATATACTTAGTAGCGGTATCTCATTCCAAGAAGTAAGAAATGCCCTCCAACCTGAAGGTCTTTGTCCACGACGTCCTGTGCCTCCACCCAGGCAAACTTATATTCCAAGAGCAGACTTACCTGTCCGCGCCTATTATTCCTGGGTGATGCCAGGTATCTTCGGCGTCGGGGTTTAGAAAAATAGTACTCCACTCCTGCAAGCCCATGTACTCCCAGACAATAGTATTTGTCGCCTTTGTCCTGAACAGAGCTTTTAGTCCTGTCTTTGTGGTATTCAAAGTCCACGTCGGAGTAATAGAAATCCGGCCCCACGCCTGCGTATGAGACAAAGGACTTGCCAAGTGGCAGATAATACTTGGCAGAAGGAGAGAGGTAGAAGTTGCGGATACTAGTGTCTGCATAATCATTAGCGGGCGGTAGTATGTTCTCGGAATCCGCACTGGACGAAGAATACCCCAAAGTGCATTCAATTCCTATATTTCGTGATATTTTTCTCTCGTAGGCTATTTCCCATGCAATAGTGTTAAGGTCCCCTGCATCAATTTTAAAATAATCCGTGAAATCGCTGTCCACATAAAACTGTTCCCCAACCTTAAATGACAAAATATTTTTATTATTTGAAGAACGCGTCCTCTCTGCGGCGTGAAGGATGCCGCTAGCAGTGAATAAAGCCACCAACACAAAAAACGAGACTTTTCTAAAAAACATATCCTGCCTTCCTTTCGTTGTAAGCGTTCACAGATTCAGGGTTCAGGGTTGCCCGTTGTCTGTCAATCCCTAAATCCCGTTAACTTTACTTCAGTTCACTTTCCCTAAGCCGCCTAATCAACCACCACAGGGATAGTCAACGTGCGGCTACCATTGTTTGATTCCACTTTAATGGTTATCTCGCCTGATTCAGGATTGGGTATCGGTGCTCCTGTGTCAGGGTCAAGGGGATTGTCTCCAGGATCCTTGTCGTAGAGTGTAATCCCGAATGAAGAGGGGCCGTATTTTTCATCTCCCCAGGTATAGGAAGTCGTACCCGATAGCCCTCCAACATCCGTACTGGCAGTAAACCTTGAACCCGACACCAATGGTCTGTTATTTTCATCAGAGATTACAACACAAATGGCAGTTGAAGCGCTGTCAGCGACATAAACAGAATCACTATGATTATCAAAAAAACCATCGCCATCTGTATCCAATAATGCGTAGGCCTGTGTATGTCCACTGAACATAACCGAGCCTGTCTTATAAAGTGCAGGAGAAATCCTCCTGGCCATGCCTGAGATGTCTTTGATTTGTGGCAACGCGTTGTTTATTGAGCATTCAGCGGGATTCATCAAGCAGTAAAGTTTCCTGTTTTCTGTGCCAAAATAGAGTTTGCCATCGTTATGATACAAAGCAGTAATCTTTTTCTCTGGTGCCGACGTATAAACCAAACTGCTGTCATCAGGTTTTAGCGCATAGGAAACCTCTACAGTTGAACCGGCAGATATGCCATCATCCACGGAAATAGTCTTGCTATCCGTAAAGGTATATTTATCGTCAGCTATTTCGTCACAATCCACATAAATAGTAGTGTGTGCCTTATTTCCATCAGACGCATAGCTCAACGTCAAGGTAGTAGTAGAGTCGGGCGGCGGAACCACTATTACCTCTTTATATACATTCAATGGATATGCCCTCCAGCTTCCGCCATTTTCATCAAACCGGTAGAGACCATAGTCTGTTGCGGCATAGATACTGGTTTCATGCAGATATCCGTTAACGACCCATACCCGTCTAATATTTTCGGGATAATTGCATGTTGGATCACAAATCGTTTCCCATCGGTCACTACATCGGTCACTACATTGGTCACTACATTGGTCATTACGCGTATCAAATTTTCTGATTTCTCCATCGTTCGAAGTATAATAGATATTAGTACCCACCACAAATGCATCATTGAAAGCAACTGGCTGAGAAGATCCTACGCTCAAAAAATTGTCTTGAGCAACAGAGGATTTATAAACCTGACCCCCAATCGTGACGTAGATATCGGGAACGACAATAGCTATGGTAGATATCTCAATTGATGGAAGGTCTTTGCCAAACGGACGCCAGTACATCTCATCCTTTAAAAACTTATAAAGTTTTTTACCGTTGAAATGAGCAAAATATGTATCATTGTCATATTGTTTTATGATCTTTGCAGTCCTGGGAGGCATACCATAATCTATGTCATAGGTGACGTTATAAGTGCCTGGGTCTGCAGCCAGAAATGTTCTTCCACAAATTTGCCAGGAAACGCAAGGCGCACCACTGTCATCCGTTACTTCAATACGGCCCCTCCTGCTGCCAAAAGGACTGATAGCATCAATGGAATGAATTGGATGATACCTCAATATGGCACCGTCTCCGTTATCATCTACACCATAATCCGTATACCTGTCACTCTGGCTGTCAAAATGAGTCCAATTATATCCTCCATCTCCACTATACGATGCGCCCCCGTCTTCTGTGGCAACCATTACATCATTTAAGCCATGATATGTGTTTACGGTAATATCGTTTACACATGTTCCCCAAAGACCTTCTTCGCCTTCGCAATAGCTCTTTGGTCTTCCGATATTTGACCAGTTGTCTCCGTTGTCTATGCTCTTAAATATGCCACCCCCGTCCGTAGCCGCATATACGGTATCGCCACTGACATAGAGCTTGCTGATATAAGCATAACCACCAGAGTTTGTCTGTGCCCAGATATGGACAGGGTCGCCGTTCGCAGGCCTTGGGTCCTGTGTGATAAGATCCGCAGAGACCACACCATTCGTTGTTGTTACATCCCCTCCCTGGATTTTTGCATATTCACTCTTAAAGCATACTGCTGTACCGTCTGGCACGGGGTTACCGTATAAGTCAGCCAGATTTAGCGTGGCCAGGTCTGTACTAATCGTATCTTCAAACAGGCCTATAATGTTTTTCTTTTCCAAGGAGAGGCTTAAATGTCTTCCTTCTGGCGGGCCACCCAGAATATTGATGATAGTTGGGCTTGAATAGACTGAATCGCTATAGCTGGCCCTTATCTGTACGGCTCTTGGTTCTTCACCTGCCTTCAATGTGGTAGATACTTTCCAGTCTGCACCTACAACATTGCTTGCGGGAACAACATATTCCCCTCCGCTGCTTCCACCTACCAAAGAAAAATGAATCAATGTCTGTGAACCAGGGCCCCCTGCTAAACCTTTAACTGAAAAAGTGACCTTTGATGTTTCTGCATTACCACTGCCCCTTATGTAAATCTGGTCACGTTCTATGGAAAAAACCTCTATGGTTGCAGGTACCGGCGCAGTTATTATAACGGTTGTGGCAGCGTCAGTCAGGCCAATGGTTGATGCCGTTACAGTGGCATTTCCTGCCTCATAGCCACTAGTAAGAGTGGTAGTTGCAACCCCCTTGTCATTTGTATCAACAGATGTATGGTCTAAGGTCCCCACGATGGTGGCAAACGTAACAGTCACGCCCTGAACGCCCAAACCTTCACTATCAGTTACCGTTGCTTCTATGGTGGATGAATTACCCCCGGTATTAATGGATGTGGGATCAGCGGTTACGGTAATATGTGCTGGAGCAGGACTGATTTTGACCTTTGTAGTAACGTAACTTAGGCCGGGAGCAGATGCCGTTACAGTGGCATCTGCTGCCTCATCGCCACTTGTAAGAGTGGTACGTGCAACCCCCTGCTCATCTGTATCAACACATACATGGTCTAAGGTCCCCAGGGTGGTGTCAAAAGTGACACGCACACCCTTAAAGCCATGACCGTTAATATCAGTTACCTTGGCTTCTATGCTAGATGAATTACCCCCGGTGTAAATGGCTGTGGGATCAGCGGTTACGGCAATAAGAGCAGGACCAGGGCTGATTGTGACGGTTGTGGGAACGTAATGTAGACCGGTTACAGATGCGGTTACAGTGGCATGCCCTGCCTTATCACCACTTTTTAGAGAGGTACGTGCAACCCCCTGCTTATCTGTATCAACAGAAGTATGGTCTAATGTCCCCAGGTCTGTGGCAAACGTAACACACACGCCCTGAAGGCCATCACCGTCACTGTCAGATACCGTGGCTTCTATGATAGATAATATGCCCCCGGTGGAAATGGATATGGGATCGGCGGTTACGGTAATACTATGTGGCGTTGGTGGGGATATGCCGCCACCGTTTCCTCCTGAAGAACAACCAGTAAACAGCATGACGGAAGCGCCAAAAAAAAGAACGAGATAAAAACTCAATGACTTACGCCTCATTTGTCACTCCTTTACAAAGACATTCTGGTTGGATACCCCAGACACGCTGTATCAGAAGTCTGTCCTGCTAAATAGCGCGCCTGCTCATAACAGATTGAAGTCATTGTTAAATAAAAAGCAATCGCTGTTCTCATTCGTGCGACAATTGTAGATGGTTAATTAATGTTATTCAATTATATATTATTTAATATGAATATGCAACAAAAAAATTAAAAAAGTTCGTATTTTTTATAAGACTGTCCATAACTGTTCAGGGTTCACCGAAAATCTGAACCGTTGATAGGCGTATTCAGAACTTGGGGGATGCACCCTCTTGAAATCACTTGCACCGCATTTGTGAAGTACATCAAGTGCCTAAAGTGAACTAAAGTGCGCTAAAGTGCCTAAAGTTGAGGTATTCTGCCTATTTTTAATATGTTGCGCCGGAGGCGCACTGCTTAATCCCGCTAAAGGCGGGACTCGCTTTT
>JAUVJO010000046.1 GCA_030592345.1 Deltaproteobacteria bacterium | reverse complement strand
TACAGCCTCCTCCCTCTGGCCTTGTGAAATTTAATATGTGAAAGTCTATATTCCGCGCCTTCGCGCCTTGCTCTTGATGCTCATGACTCACCGAGAAAAGCGCAATTTGTGACCTTCCGAGGTATAGGTGATGGTGATTTTGTGATGGATGTTCTTTCCGAAGCAAATGAACGGATGGATCGCCGGTATGAACTAAAAAGTCGAGGCTATACCATCGAAAAGTTGGAGGAGAGGATATTAGAGTTTTACCGGATAGATAGAGAGGAATTGTATTCAAAGGGAAGGCAGAAAGTCCGAGCGGATGCAAGGAGTGTGTTCTGCTATAGGCTTTAAGATAATGATTTTGGGAAGGCTAGAGGATTGAGGAAATAATGACTAAGGGCTGGATGAGAAATGACCCCAGTTCCCATTTATTCCCTTTCATATCTTGGCAGCGAGATACAGGGGACAGATCTGAATAACCTGGTTCCTGATCCTGCTTAGCGGTTTTCCTGATATCTTGACGGCCCTTTTCGGTGAATACTTCAATATATACTGACGCAGGCTTTTTGCCTGCGTTCGGATTCCGGATTTAACCTCTACCGGTACGAGGGCATCGCCAATAACCCTTATGAACTCAATTTCAGAAGTCCCCTCCGTCCATGAGTGTAGCCTTGAAACACCTGCAGCAGCAAATTCCTGGGCAACAAGACTTTCTGCGAGATACCCTTTTGCAATGCCGTAATCTTGTGAATGGATGAGGCTAACCGGTAGATCCAGCATGCACCCGAGAAGGCCGATATCAAACAGGAAGAGCTTGAAGATATTTTCTCTGCAAAAAGATTCCAGGGGCATTTCAGCCCTTTTGCATACCTTAACTTTTAGAATCAGCCCGGATTTTTCCAACCAGTCAATGGGACCCTGCAGTTCCGCATAGCCTTTTTTCCTAGGGATTACCCCCTTAAATCTGTATCTTTTGACAGATCCGTCAATATTTGCGGAAAGCTGCAAAGGTACATTTTCGAATACGGACACAATATGTAGTGAATTGATTTTGCCAGAATGCTTTGCAAAGTCGTTATTGTAGCTCTCAACCAGCTTTCCCTGAACGTCTCTTGCCTTTTTTATTGCCTCAAAAGGATCCTCCCTGTGAGTCAAATAGGTCGAAACAACCTGCGGCATTCCGCCTGTGACATAATATTCCCGCAACCGATTCCACAATTTCTGATGGGCTATTTCGGAGAGAGAATCAACCTTGTCTGAATTGCGGTACAACTCCAATGCCATCTCATCATTCAATGCCATAAGAAATTCTTCAAAATTCAACGGATATAGTTTCAAAAAATCAACCTTACCTACCGGGAAAGACCCGGAAGACAACGAAACCCCAATCAGTGAACCGGCGCAGCAGAGTGCGAGTCGGGGCATCTTTTCGCAAAAATATATTAGGGATGTCAGGGCGTTGGGGCATTCCTGGATTTCATCAAATATGACGAGGTCATTAGCAATATTGATCCTCTTGCCGGAATAAATGGATAATTCAGCTAATATTCTCTCCGGGTTCAAGTCGGCTTCAAACAGAGTTGAGAGCGTTTTATCCTGTTCAAAATTGAAGAGATGGCAACCGGAAAACTCGTTTTCCCCAAAGGCTTGAAGAATATAGCTTTTTCCGACCTGACGCGTTCCTTTCAGAAGGAGGGGAGACCGTCCGGCACTCTCTTTCCACTCAAGTAACTTTGCATAGATTGTTCGCTTCATGGGAACATTATATGGAAATAATTATTTTGTGCAACAAGTTTTTCACAACTTGCAGATATAGACGCCCCACTTTTTCATATATTTCCGACTTTTCTATACCATATTTGTAACTTCTCAAAAAGTCCGGGTAATCCCGATAGTCGCTAATAGGTTGCTACGTAGGGCAAGGAGAACCGCTGAATCAACGGCTTTATTCCATAGCACCTCTGATGAAACAGTCGCCGCCGCATACCCGCTGGTCTCGCTCCGTAGCCACATATAGCTGTTAACATAATGATTGACAAAATGATGATATATTCTATCATATAATATATCATGGATAAATTCTATAAACCGCTGTTTAGTAAATTCGTAAAGAAACAAATACGCTCTTTCCAACTGGTTATTGAGGATGAAATTGGGGAAATAATGACTAAACCCCATATGGGGGAAGCAAAAAAAGGCAACCTCACCGGATTTCGAGTTCACAAGTTCTCCTATAAGAAAGAGATTTTTTTAATCGCCTATCGTCTCGAGGATGCGGGAATCGTCTTTTTTAAGGCAGGTCCCCATGAGAATTTTTATCGGGAACTTAAAAAATATCTGAGGGAGGTGGGATAATAATGATTTCAGCAGAAAAGGTATATAAAGATATCTTGGATATGCCTTTAAAGGAAAGAGAGAAATTATTTGCTGTGATAGCAAGAAAGGGATTTGAAAAGGATTTATATTCTCATGAAGAAGTCTTTGATGAAATTAGACAATCACCCTTCACAGTTCATGAGGCTTCCGAATATCTCGACGTAGCGGAGATAACTTTGAGGAGATGGATTAAAGCGGGGAAAATAAAATTCAAAAGGCCAGGAAGAACTATTCTGTTTGATCCGGATGAGCTTAGAACTTTCAAAAATAATAGATGAGGGCTCGACAAAAAACAAGTGAATGGGGTACAGGCAAATAGCGGTTAATTAGGCCGCAAGGCTAAAATCCTGCCGATGCTCTTCCGTAACCCTGACCATTGCGCTATCATTCGGGGGGCACCAACTCGATTTCATAAACATTTGGCCAACATTTACCGGTGACAAAAATTTGCCCGGTTTCCTCGTCATAGGCAATGCCATTTAAAACAAATGGATCTATGAGAACGGCCGGATCCGGGTTGATCCCGCTCATATCTATCCAGCCGGTCACGGCACCTGTATCCGGAGAGATCCTTGCGATAAGGGTAGTTTTGTAGATGTTTGCATAAACTTTAGTATGGTAAAAATATCAAAACACAAACATTTTTACAAGACAAACCGTTTGTGCCAGACCTCTGACCACAGCGTTCCACTGCTTTAACGTTGTCTATGGTAACATTTTGTGCCTGCCCCGGCCCCAATCCTTGGCTCTAAATATTTATAGGGGGCAGAGTACACATTTATCATGGCTGTCAATAGTACCCTGACCCGTATACTTCCATTTGTCAATCTTTCACCGGCCCCCGTGGTCCCCTGACGACACGTTGTTTGTCTTGCGCAGCAGTCAGGCAGTTTGAAAAAATATAAGGAAAAAGATAGGGGACGGGTATTGATATATTGCTTGATAGGAACAAATGTTATTGTTAATAGTTATGCAATGCCATGGAAAGCCCGCATAGATGCTCCAGGTGCTCTACACCACATTATTGTTCGAGGAATTGAGCGTCGCAAGATCTTTTTGGATGACACCGATAGTAATTCATTTTTAAATCGATTTGGTACCATACTAAAAAATACCAGCACACATTGCATCTTGATGGGAAACGACAAGAATGATTGGCAGGATGCTGAATATATTTTGGGTTTATTTGACATGACGAATTAAAAGCACGGCGACTTTACAGCTCATTTGTAAAGACAGGCATTGAAGATGGCAGGAGACCAGAATTTGTTGTTGGTGGTTTAATTCGAAGTTTAGAGGGTTGGTCAGCAGTTAAAACGCGCCGCGTACTTTGTTATTGGGCAGCAAGGAAGTTGGGTATTAGCACTTTAGAACTATCCAAACGGCTTGGGATTTCCCAGCCGACAGCAAGCCAATCAATTCAAAGAGGCGATAAGATTGTGAGAGAAAACAAACTAATGCTAATTGAATAGATTATATCAATACCCGTCCCTTATTGGCCCCCTGCCACCGAGAAGCCCAGAAAGTAGTTTACACTTTTTGGCCGTGATCATCCTTAGAAGCGTGCTTCGGGGACTTTTCGGTCAAGCACTATTTTGTGCCTTCGGCAATGTCTTCAATGTCCTTAAGATAGCTGGTACTCAAGTTTTCAAACATTGAGATCACATTGCGCAAGATATCCTCCTTTTCCGCCTTATCCGGCTCCCTCTTATTTACTATGCAAAAGCTGGTTTTATTTCCATAATAAGCAGATAAAAGATTTGAAGCAATAACCATCATCGTTAAGCGTTGCTCGGTCATTTTTTGCCTCCTTAATATTTTGAATTTTAATAAGATTACTTATATTTCCTTTTTGCCAGATTGTCAAGACCAAAATGCAGTCTCAGAGATACGGAAAAGTTCCTTGCCTAGGAGGCTGTCCGAGAATAGAAGTTTCGAGATTTTGACCACATTATGTTGTGCGGATCTGGGAGGAAATAGACTTTATATTGTATGGGAAAAAGAGAATCTCCAGCAATTCCCACCCATCCCCCCGCAAATTGGTTTTTTACCATATGTGTACGCAACTTGAATGTTTTAACAACATATTGTGGTAAGTAACGCAGGTTTCTTAATTAGGAAACAGCAGTTGGCTGGTTTGTTGACCGAACGGGTTTTGCAGGAATGTTGGCTGGTACTTCCCCTTTCTCACTGCATGAGGAGTTTTCATAATCTCTGGAGGCGGCTCCCCGAACTCGTTTACCTTACCAACTTTTTGAATGGGCTTGGCAGGCACTTCCCCCTTCGCGAGCACGGACTACTTTCCCTGAGTCTTTTCTTTCTGACATGAGATCCTCCCTGTAAATATTCACCGAAACAAAAACCACCAGAAAAATCACTGCCAATATGAATGAAATCGCAGACGAAATATTCTTTATGGTAGTGAATCTTGCTGCCTAAGGATGGCAAGGTTTCAACAGGGATCAAAGAGGGCCAGGTAGGGCTCTATGTCCGCACGGTTATAAAAGCAGGAGATCATAGGGCCGAGGCGGTTATAAGAGGCCTGCATGACCACATCGAATCTCTCAGTGTTGACGGCAAACCCCGGAAAGATCATCCCCTCCTGGCCGGATTGGGGAGCGAGGATTCCACTGAAAAGGATATAAAGCAGTGGCTGACCTCCCTCTCTGTTGGAGAGATCGTGGATCTGTTGGATGGTCTGGACAGTGATGACATCGCTTACATCCAGAGGGGAATCGATCTCAACATGGAGTTGGTCAAATATGGTCTCTCCCATGGCCCGGGTCTCGGCGTTGGCAAGACTCAGCAGAGCCTGCTGCGCCAGGGACTTCTCAAGAACGATATGGTTCTCGCAGGAGGGATTTTTGCTTCGGCAGGGATCGATTCCCGTATGGGTGGAGCCATGCTTCCGGCCATGACCTTAGCCGGGAGCGGTAATCAGGGAATTGCTGCAAGTACGCCTATTGTGGCTGCAACCGGCTTTGCCACGCTCGAGGACAATCTGCTTCTGGTCAAATCGGTTGCCCTGAGCTACCTCCTGACCTGTTATATCAAGGCCCTTGCAGCCAGGATAGGTCCGCTCTGTGGAAGCGGAGTAGCCGGGGGGGCCGGTGTCGCGGCAGGCGTCACCTACCTGCTGGGAGGCACGGTGGAAAAGATTGGAGGAGCCATAAATAACCATATTGAAAATTTTGCCACCATTATATGCGAGGAGCCAAGACCAGTTGCGCCCTCAAGGTCGGCGAGGCCGCCTCGTCAGGGGTAAAAAGCGCCCTTATGGCCCTGCAAGGCACCGTGGTGAAGCCGGTTGACGGCGGCATCATCGATAAAAGCCCGGAAGCTACGATGCGCAACCTCGGAAAACTGACGCGATCGGGCCTAAAAAGCATGGACCCGGCTATACTGGATATCATGCTGCACAAATGTCCATAGGAGGACGGTAACAGTCCGGCTATTTCTTGACAGGATAACAGGATTGAAAGGAAATACCCTCTGCGAACTCTGCGGTGAAAAAGCCCCTCCTTCACAAGCCGTTGGGTCATATCGCCAGAAAAGGCGACAAGCAAAAAAGGATACCAAAGGCAAGGTTCATGGATCGCATGGAACGAAATTGAGCGGCCTTTCGGGAATCACTGTTCTGCCTGAAACAAATCACCATAGAGCTGAGAGACTGGATGAACAGATAGATGTAAGAACAAGCGGTGAGAAGCCCTAACCGGGATAAATTCATCGAGAGACGAGTTGGGGCTTCAGCTCGATCAATTGGGCATCCAGGGAGTTTCCGCGTACATGAAGTAATGCGACTGTGAGCAGTGACCTAAACGGTCCGGCAGTGCCGGGGTTTAAGAAGAGGACACCGTCCCGCCTACTTATCGATGGCTTGTGAGTATGACCGGTTATGACGGCGCTAAAACCGGCTGCGGCCGGGTCTACGCCCAGGCCGAGTGCGTCATGAAGCACATAGAGCAAAACTTCTCCTACCTCGACAACCTGTGTTTTTGGGAGGTCGTGCGCCCATGCACCCTTGTCCATGTTTCCTCGCACAGCATAGACCGGAGCAGTAGTTCGCAAAGCCTCAAGTATTTCAGGTGTGTCGATGTCCCCTGCATGAATGATCAAGTCTGTGCCTTCTAGTACTTTTACCGCCTCTGGTCGTAAGAGTCCGTGCGTATCAGAGATGATACCTATAACATGGTGATCAGTACTTTGCGATTTGGTTGACATTGCAACTACCCCCTTATGCCCCGTCTTATATATTCTGTGTTCCAAATTGGCAAACGGAAATTATACCTCGGAAGGTTGCAAATTGCGTTTTTTTCGCTGAGCAATGAGCATCAAGAGCAAGGTGCGAAGGCGCGGAATAGCCGGCTATTGCAAGCCTGAGCAACGCAGCTATTGGTGTTCATGGCCAGCGAAAAATCGTTATTTGTGGCCTTTCGAGGTATAACCACCAACGTACCAAGGGCGCCCTTATAGCAAGCCTCTGCAAATGCGTTGACAATGGAGGAGCTTTCAACTATTCACTTGGTTTGTTTGTGGGTTGCAGGCCAAGAGGAAACAGACGATTTGTAACCTCCAGTTATGCTATAGCGAATCCGCTTATTCATGTTTATCAGTTGAACTCAGCACGAGATATGGTCTCTTTAATAGAAATTGACAACCTGTGCAAGGAATTTGGCGGTCTGTTGGCCATAACCGATCTGAGTTTTGCGGTGAACAAAGGGTTGATCAAGTCGGTAATTGGACCGAATGGGGCCGGAAAGACAACCCTTTTTAAGATGATCACCGGGATACTCGAGCCCACACAGGGGGAAACACGTTTCAGGGGAGAATCTACAAAAGGTCTAAAGCCTCACCAGGTCTCAGCTTTAGGTATAATGAGGTAACCATGCATTCTCTATTAACCACTGATGTTGGCAAAAGACTTCTTCTATTAGGAAACGAGGCGATTGTCAGAGGCGCGCTTGAGGCTGGACTCGCTTTTGCCACGACCTACCCTGGCACGCCATCCTCTGAGATTGGAGACAACTTTTTTCGTATAGCCGCTGAATCAGAACTCTATTTTGAATATTCCACCAACGAAAAGGTGGCCCTGGAAACGGCTGCCGGTGCTGCTGTCTCCGGTGTAAGGGCGATGTGCAGCATGAAACATGTGGGGCTCAATGTGGCTTCTGATCCCTTGATGACCTTGGCGTACGTAGGCGTGCGTGGCGGCATGGTGATCATTACGGCCGATGACCCTTCCATGTTTTCAAGCCAAAACGAACAAGATAACCGGATTTACGCAAGATTGTCCAACCTGCCGATGCTGGAACCCACATCAGCCCAAGAGGCCAAAGAGATGACCAAGGCAGCCTTTGAAATATCGGAAGCCCTGGAGATCCCCGTACTTCTTCGAACCACTACACGCCTTAGCCATTATCGAGGGATTGTGACAACCGGCCCGCTAAAGCCTGCCAAGACCAAGGGTGACTTTGAAAAGGACAGTGCCCGCTTTGTCCCTGTCCCTGTCCATGCCCGGCTCCGCCATAAAGTGCTTCTCGATCAGGAAGAAAAGGCGCGGGAAATGGCCTGCCAGTCTTCCTTTAATGTCATTACCGGAGCAGGCCCGTGGGGCATTGCCACCAGCGGCATTGCGTACAACTATGTGTCTGATGCCATCAAAGACCTCTGTATCGAGGATAAGGTGCAGGTACTAAAACTCGGTTTCACGTACCCGTTTGCCGAAAAGCTTGCAGTAGACTTTATCCGGTCAGTAGAAAAGGTCCTGGTCGTGGAAGAGCTGGAGCCTATCTTACAAGACACCCTGAAGGTCGCAGCCCAGACTAACGGACTTTCCACGCCAGTTGCGGGAAAAGGGCCCGGCCTTTTTTCGCGCCTCTATGAATACCACCCCGGGATGGTGCGGGAAGTCATTGCACGGTTTTTCGGGGTTGACTATAGCCCACCAACACCTATCAATGTCAAGGAAGGCACTGGGCCGGTGAAGGTCCCCATGAGGCCTCCAAACCTGTGCGCTGGTTGTCCCCACAGGAACACCTACTATATCATTAAAACACTTCTTAAGGACATGAGTGTCGAAGCGATCTTTCCGACCGACATCGGCTGCTACACACTAGGGCTTCTGCCGCCACTGGAAATGGCTGACTTTTTGATCTGTATGGGCTCGAGTGTCAGTTCGGCTGCCGGTATCGCACGAACGACCGGTAAGAAGGTGATCGCCTTTATCGGGGACTCGACTTTTTTCCATTCCGGGATTACAGGACTCATAAACGCTGTTCATAACCAACATGAATTTGTGTTGGTTATCATGGATAACGGTACTACTGCAATGACTGGCCATCAACCCCATCCTGGAGTACAACTTGTGCCCCCGGGATGGGACAAGCCAACCATAAGCATAGAGGCCATAGTGCATGCCTGTGGCGTAAAACGGGTCACGACTATCGATCCCCGGCAGTTGATGGAATCAAAAACTAAGGTGATGGATGTTCTGAAATCAGACGGGCTATCAGTAATAGTCTCTCGAGCTCCATGCCCCCTTTACGAAATGCAGATAACAGGGCGCAAGAAAGAGACCAGTTACCGTGTGGGTGTCAAGTGTGAGGCCTGCAAGCATTGTATTGAGAATTTCGGTTGTCCGGCCCTTTGTCTAAGCGACGAGTACAATAAGAGGGCCAACATGGTTATTAACGATGATCTTTGCATAGGCTGTGGGTTTTGCGACCAGTTTTGTGAGGCCATCAGCCCAAAGAAACCAAGGAGAAAAAAGGTCGATTGATGGACTCCTATCGGATTTTCTTAACAGGCGTCGGCGGACAGGGTACTCTTTTGGCCACCATGGTCCTGGCCGAAGCCGCGATTTGCGCCGGCCACAATGCCCTGGCCAGCGAGGTCCATGGCATGGCACAGCGGGGCGGGGTGGTGGAATCCACTGTGATGATCGGGGATATCAAAAGCTCGACTATTTCAGACGGTGAGGCAGACGTCCTGCTCGGATTTGAGCCAGTCGAAACGTATCGGGCTATGCGGAAATGTTCGGCCGATTCTGTCGTCATCTCAAATAGCGTGCCAGTGACTCCTTACACTGTAGCCATCGGCAAAGCCACTTACCCTGAGGTTGGGAGGCTCTTTGCCTTTATCAGTGACCGCGTGAAGAAACTGATCACTCTAAATGCACAGGCCCTGGCCGAGCAAGCCGGGTCTGCGGTGTCAGCCAATGTGGTTATGGTTGGGGCACTGGCCAGAAGCGGGGTCCTTCCGATTCCAAGAGAAGCCTTTGAAGAGACTATACGTACCAAGACAAAGGCGAGGTTTGTGGAGGCAAATTTACGGGCATTTGACCTGGGTTTTTCGGCGCTGTGAAAAATATTCGCAATTTTAGCATCATTGCCCATATCAATCATGGGAAATCGACCCTTTCTGACCGTCTCATCCAGGCAGCGGGCATCATTTCCGACCGGGATTTCCAGGCGCAGATCCTCGACACCATGGACATAGAGCGGGAGCGGGGAATTACGATCAAGAGCCAGGCCGTTTCGCTCCCTTACACTGCCAATGATGGCCGCACGTACACCTTAAATCTCATCGACACACCCGGTCATGTCGATTTTACGTACGAGGTTTCCAGGTCCCTGGCCTCTTGTGAAGGGGTGCTAATTCTCGTTGACGCGAGCCAGGGAGTGGAGGCGCAAACAGTCGCAAACCTTTACATGGCTATGGATCATGATCTTGAGATTATTCCGGTTATCAACAAGATAGATCTTCCGGCTGCCGACGTGGAATCGGCCAAAGATCAGATTGAAGACGATCTTGGACTCGACCCGGATGGAGCAATACTCACCTCGGCCAAGGAAGGGATCGGGATTGACGAACTCCTGGAAGCGATTGTTGCAAGGCTGCCCGCGCCTGTGGGAGATCCCGCGAACCCCTTGCAGGCCCTCATATTTGACTCTCACTACGACGCCTACAGGGGCACGATTATCCACTGCCGCATCTTTGAAGGTGCTGTGCGGACTGGAGAGACCATACGCTTCATGTCCAATGGTGCAACCTACAGGGTGGAAGAGGTCGGGATCTTTCAGATCGAAAGGGTTCGAAAAGAAATGCTCTCAGCCGGTGACGTGGGTTATATCATCGCTGGTGTAAAGACGGTTAGCGATACGCGCTGCGGAGACACAATCACCAATGATGATCGTCCATCTCCATCCCCTCTGCCGGGTTTCCGGGAAATTAAGCCAGTAGTTTTTTCCTCCATCTATCCGGTGGCATCTGACGGGTACGAAGACCTGGCAATAGCCGTGGAGAAGCTAAAGCTAAATGATGCCTCGCTGGTTTATGAAAAAGACACCTCAGCAGCACTCGGTTTTGGATTCCGGTGCGGGTTCCTCGGGCTCCTGCATTTAGAAATAGTCCAGGAACGCTTGGAGCGTGAATTCGACCTTTCTCTTATTATTACGTCACCATCGGTAAAGTATCACTTTATGATGAACGATGGGACCGCAATGATTATCGACAACCCTTCACTTTATCCTGACCCTGCCAAGATCGCCGCGACCCAGGAGCCTTATATCAGGGCATCTATCATGATGCCGGACCGGTATTTGGGCGCTGTTATCAAGCTTTGCCTCGATCGCCGGGGCGTCAATGCAAAGCACCAATACATTGGGAGTAAGAGGATTGAGCTCGCGTGCGAACTGCCGCTGGCTGAAGTGATCTACGATTTCTATGACAGGCTCAAGACGGTCACTCATGGCTATGGCTCTTTTGATTATGAGGTCCTTGACTATCGCGACGGTGAGCTGGTCAAACTCGATATCCTGATCAACGGCGAAAAGGTGGATGCGCTTTCACAACTCGTCCATCGAGACGCCGCTTACCAGCGGGCCAGGTATGCCTGCGAAAAATTGAAAGAAGAGATTCCAAGGCAAATGTTTAAGATAGCCATCCAGGGCGCTATTGGTGCAAAGGTTATTTCTCGGGAGACCATCTCCGCTTATCGCAAGGATGTGACAGCCAAGTGTTATGGCGGAGACATTACGCGAAAGCGCAAGCTCCTTGAAAAACAGAAAAAGGGCAAAAGACGGATGAAGATGGTCGGATCTGTCATGATACCCCAGTCTGCCTTCCTTGCGGTCCTTAAGCGAGACACCGAATGAACAAAGATTGGCGAGTTTTCCGTTTTTTGAACAGCACGCTTTGCTCTTGACATCTACAGAATTTTATTGATAAACACACAAAAAAGGTTTTGATTTATTTTTCCTAATAGCTTTAGACTTTCACATAATTAAATTTCACAAGGCCAGAGGGAGAAGGCTGTATTGTAATACGCCGACGACCGATAACGCTGTGAAATTTAATATGTGAAAGTCTATACTTGAGGTGCTACGCAAAATGAGAGATGAAGACAAAACCAAAGAACAGCTCATCGAGGAATTGGCTGAAGTCGAGGAACCCTGGCTGCCAATAGAGACAAAGCTGGTTACATATTCTGTAATCGGAGGCATAGCAGCACTGATCGTGTTGGCAATTGTGGTTCACATGTTCATCCTGGGAGGTCACTAATGGCTGAACATAGAAAATGGTATTCGGGAATGGCAAGCACAGAAGACTGGTGGGCTGTCTGGATCGGGCTTTTCTTTGTCTTACCCGGTATCTTGGCCGCAGCGACCGGTGTTGACCTGACCGGCTGGATAGTCAAATTCTCCAAATGGGTGGACATTACAAAGGTGTTCAGGGCCTCTCATAAGGGGCTGATGAGCCCGGGAGCGTCTCTTATCTTGAGCTATGTCATTTTTACGTTGGCGACCTGTACAGGTGCCAAATTCATGAAATGGGATGTGAAGAAGTACTTTGTAGCATGGACCATCATCTTTTGGCTGACAGTGGTTTTCTACATCGTTGGCCAGAACGCCTATATCGCAGCAACTTCGTTAGAGCGGGAGAAATACGGAATTGACTGGAGTCTCTCTATAGGCGGAGCATATTACATAATAGCCTTGTTTGCGGGACTTTTCATCGGAAATTTGACGCCGAAGAGGTTTAGAACCTATCTCAAGGAAGCGGCAAAACCGGAATGGTTCATTAAAGTTGCCATTGTTTGCCTCGGGACCAAATTGGGGTTGAAGGCGATTGAGGCCACAGGCTTTGCCATGCATCTGCTCTTTGCGGGTTGCTGTGCTACAATAGCTGCTTATCTCCTTTTCTGGCCCCTGGCCTACTTGATTGGGAGAAAAGTTTTTAAACTTACAAAGGAATGGGCAGCGTGTCTGGCTTCAGCAATTTCAATCTGTGGGGTTTCAGCCTCAATCGCTACTGGCGGAGCTATCAGAGCAAGGCCCATAGTCCCTATCATGATATCCTCGCTGGTAGTGGTCTTTGCTGTCTCAGAACTTGTTATCCTCCCTGGATTACTCAGCACTTATTGGTCACACGAGCCGATAGTTGCTGGAGCGAGTATAGGGTTGACTGTAAAGACTGACGGGGCTGATGCAGCGGCAGGGGCAATACTCGATGAGCTCATTAGGGCAAAAGTCGCAGGACAAGGCATACACTGGGATGAGGGATGGATACTCGCCTCGGCAATAATGACAAAGATCTGGATAGACATGTTCATAGGGATATGGGCATTTGTACTTGCAGTAGTCTGGGTCTGGTACATAGAGAGGAGGCCAGGAGAGACAGTTCCGAAATCTGAGATATGGTTCAGGTTTCCAAAGTTCGTCCTCGGATATTTCATTGCATGGTTTTTTGTTATGGGTATTGGACTGGCCGACTTCCTCCCGTTTGAAAGCCTTAAGTTTGGGATCAAACCGATTGAAGGCTCTTTGAGGAAGTTCTTTTTCATGCTCACGTTTACAAGCATAGGTATAGTAACAGATTTTAGGGAACTCGCCAAAGAAGGGCTCGGAAGGTTGGCTGCGGCTTACGGAACGGTTCTTCTTATCGTAATAATACCTATCGGGTTGTTCTTAGCATGGTTATTCCACCATGGCATGATGCCCCCGACTGCTCCGTAAACAAAATATATTAAGTGCCTAAAGTGAGCTAAAGTGCCTAAAGTTGAGGTATTCTGCCTATTTTAAATATGTTGCGCCGGAGGCACACTGCTTAACCCCGCTAAAGGCGGGACTCACTTTCATCCAATCATCCCTTCTTAAGGAACCCATCTTTCGCGAAGAGAATCATCCCCGCATTATCACTTATTCCAGCATTCCAGTATTAATCATCCATCACTCCCTAACCCATTGCCTGCCAAATTCCAGAAGGATGCGGAAAGGTTCTTGACTCCCCCCAACTCTTAGATACGCCCGCCCCTAACTTTCAACCCGTACAATTCTGTTGAAATAATGCTGAGCATGCTGACGCATCCACACAGGAATAGTGGAATCGT
>JAUVJO010000107.1 GCA_030592345.1 Deltaproteobacteria bacterium | reverse complement strand
TGAACCGCTGAATCCCGCCTGTGGCGGGACCATTTCAATTGATACCTAACCAGCCAGCTACTTAAGGCATTGGAGGCCGAAGTTCAGCGGTTCACCTTGCCCGGAGGCTTGTTGTCATAACCTCAAGAGTACCCGGACTTTTTGAGAAGTTACGTTGAAACGATATGTATTCAAATAATAATAACCACTTAACGAGGGCCGTAACTCAACATTTCGCATTAGCAACTCGCTCCCTGCTCCCTGCTCCCTGCCTACTCTCTCCCCTCGTCCTCCCCGGCAGGCAACTCCCCTGGCTCTTTGTGGGCCAAACCAAGGGCATCTCGGACCTTTACCAGGATGCGGGCAGATAGATCAGGGTGTTCCTTTAAAAAAACCTTGGCATTTTCCCTGCCTTGTCCAATCCTTTCCTTATCAAAGGAATACCAGGCCCCGCTCTTGTCAATAATTTCAGTTTGGGCGGCCATGTCAAGGAGATCTCCTGCCGTGGAGATGCCTTCGCCGTACATGATATCAAAGTGCGCTTCTTTGAAGGGTGGCGCCACCTTGTTCTTGACGACCCGTACCCTTGTCCGATTTCCTGTCACATCCTGACCGTCCTTGATGTTTCCAGCCTTGCGTATGTCAAGCCTGACTGACGAATAGAATTTCAGGGCATTTCCTCCGGGCGTGGTCTCAGGGTTGCCGAACATGACCCCGATCTTCATACGGATCTGATTGATAAACATGACCGATGTCCTGGATTTACTGATGCTGCCGGTGAGTTTTCTCAATGCCTGGGACATGAGTCGTGCCTGCAAACCTACATGCACATCTCCCATTTCGCCTTCGATCTCTGCCCTTGGCACCAAGGCTGCCACCGAATCGATTACCACCACATCCAGGGCACCACTGCGGACCAGGACCTCAGTGATCTCAAGGGCTTGTTCGCCCGTATCGGGTTGCGAGACCAACAGGTCATCACAGTTTACGCCGAGTTTTTTGGCATACATGACATCCAGGGCGTGTTCTGCGTCGATGAACGCTGCAATACCGCCCCCTTTTTGGGCTTCGGCCACGATGTGAAGAGCCAGTGTGGTCTTGCCCGAGGACTCAGGCCCGAAGAGTTCTATGACGCGCCCCCGCGGTACACCTCCCACTCCCAGGGCGTGGTCCAAGGCAAGGGAGCCGGTTGGAATGACCGGAATGTCCGCTATGACCTGGCCGCCCAGTTTCATGATGGAACCCTTACCAAACTGGCGCTCTATCTGCCCTATGGCCACCTCAACCGCCTTCTCCTTGTCCGCTGATGTAGTATTCATAAATATCTCCCTTCAGAATAAGTGATAGTGAGCTAAAGTGACGAAGATCCAAATTTAGGAATTGAATTTGGCAATCTTCCTTATTTCAATTCCCCAATCCCTCAATTCCCCAATCCCTGAACGGTTACCTTTTAACTTTAGGCACTTTAGCTCACTTTAGCTCACTTTAGTCACTTCTCAATGGCACCTCAGCCAACGTACTATAGACTGCCCCGGCTGGTCGCAGGTCGCTCTGAAACAGGACTACCGATTGGACCGTGAAAGAGACTGTCTGAAAATTCCTTAATCCTTCCAGGGCATCCCTGAGCTTGGTCGTGTCCAGGCGACCTTTGATACGGCCAAGGGTGAGGTGGCCGTTAAAATGCCTTTTTTCCTTTGGAAAGCCAACACGTTTAAGCTGAGATTCCAAATTGCCCTGAAGGGCTAAGAGTACCTTAACGTCTCCTGATACGCCTGTCCAGATTACGCGTGGACGCCTGAGGTCCGGGAAAACACCAAGCTCTTCGCCTTTCAAGGTGAAAGGCGAAGATCCCGTTGTTGCTTGCTCCATAGCGTCCTGGATTCTTTCAATCCTATCCCTGTCAACATCTCCCAGGAATTTCAGGGTCAGGTGTATACCTTCTTTACGCACCCATCTTATTTTAAGGCCTGAATCTTGGAGCGTTTTCTGTGCCGTACCAATAGCCTGAAGAACGGATTCCGGCAGACGGATGGCTATAAATGTCCGTATCTTTTCACCCATAGTTCGTTAAGTTATACTCAGCATGGCCATAATTGGAGCTTTTGCCACAAGAAAGTGCCTAAAGTGCACTAAAGTGTCTAAAGTGAGCTAAAGTTGAGGACTTGAAGATATTATTATAAAAAAAGTAGTCTTTGGTCTTGCAATTTTAGGCACTTTAGCTCACTTTAGTTCATTTCAGGAACTTCAATAAACGCCATTTGTGACCGTGCTAAGTATAAGTAGTTGAGTCGTTAAGCGATCGATCGTTTGACCACTCAACAAGCTTCTCTCGTATCCGCAGGAGCGCTTCCTCTGAAGCCTGGTCTTTGATCTCACTTCGGCTACCTTCGAAGAGATACTTCCAGCACTTAATGTCCTCATTCCAGGCCAGGGCCATGTGAACCGTGCCCACTGGTTTTTCCGGCGTGCCTCCAGTCGGACCGGCAATGCCGCTCACAGATAGAGCCAGGTTAGTGCCTGCCAACCGCTTTATGCCAGTCGCCATGGCTCTGACACAAGCCTCGCTCACGGCTCCGTGTTCCTTGATGATCCGCTCTGGCACCCTCAGGATCTCAATCTTGGACCGGTTGCTGTAAGTGACCACACCCATTTCAAGATAGTCAGAGCTGCCCGAAATGTTGGTAAGTCGATGGCAGATCAACCCTCCGGTACACGATTCGGCCACTGAGATGGTCATTTTGAGAGAAAGAAGCAGGCTTGCCACTTCCTGTTCTAGCGGATTGTCGTTCATCAGATTATCCAAAACTCAAAAAAATCGAATAGCGAATCTTAATACGATATTGGCATAGACGCCTGCCAGAAGATCATCTCCTACCACGCCCCATCCTCCAGGCAACCTTGATTCCAGTCTCTTGATAGGAAAGGGCTTGAAAATGTCCATGAGTCTAAAGAGCAGGAAACCGGCCACCACGCTCTTTGTGCTCCAAGGGATAAGAAACAAGGTAACCAGCAGTCCCGCCATCTCATCTATGACAATCAACCCGCTGTCTTTCTTGTTGAATATTTTTTCAGCTTTCCCTGCTATCCATACGGAAAATCCTGCAAACACCACGATGAAGAGCATCCCCTCAAATAGGCCAAGCATGGAAAGGAGATAGCAGAGAGGAACAGCAACCAGGGTGCCAAAGGTGCCTGGTGCCACTGGAACGTATCCTGCATAACATCCTGTTGCCAGCAAAACCACCCATTTTTCGCCAATCCTATGCAAAGCCATGTTTGAATGCGGATTTCAGAATTCGGAATTCAAAATTGGGAGAGGATCAAAAAAATCTTCATTCTTCATTCTTCATTCTTAACTCTTAACTCTAAATTCTCAACTCTGCCCGCCTATCCCGTTTCCTTCACGATAGCATCATAGACCACCTTGAGAGGTATGTTCTTCTCCAGGGCGATCTTCTTGCACTCTTCATATTCCGGCACCACAGAAATCGTGCCCGTGGGGCTCGAAACCTCTTTTACCCGCACCTTGCCAAAAGAGGTGGTCGCCTCTTTGAGCATTCGCGGCAGCTTTGTGCGCCCAGCCTGGTAATGCCGCACGCCGGTAGCCGTGGTCTCGGATAGGATCCGGCAGACGACTTTTTCTCGGTCGATCTCTTTGCACATGACCTGGATCATGGTCCCGGGTCGATTCTTTTTCATAAAGGCTGGAATCCAGATCACATCAAGGGCCCCATCTTCAAAAAGCCGTTCCATGACAAACCCGAATATCTCGGGGTTCATATCATCGATATTGGTCTCAACCACTGTCACGCAATCTGTGTCATACGAAAACGCGGATTCACCTATAAAAACCCTGAGCAGGTTCGGCATCTCTTTGAGTTCCCGAGATCCAACACCGTAACCGACCCGTTGAATCCGCATCCCGGGCATTGGCCCGAAATCTTCGGCAAGACATGTAATGATTGCGGCCCCGGTTGGTGTGACCATCTCGTGGTTAACTCCTGTTCCATAAACCGGCACTCCATTTAGAAGGGCCACAGTGGCCGGTGCTGGCACAGGAAGTCTCCCATGATCACAGGTTACAAAGCCTCTTCCCGTTGGAATATCTGAGGCGCTTGTTTTCTCGATTCCAAGCCATTCCACCCCGAGAGCTGTTCCTACGATATCAACAATAGCGTCAACGCCCCCCAGTTCATGAAAATGGACGTGCTCTTTTGGGCAGTTATGGATCGTAGCTTCCACGTCTGCCAGCCTGGAGAAAATCTTAAGGCTGAGGCGTTTAACCTTTTCGGAGAGTTCACTTTTTTCAACAAGGGATTTTATTGCCAGGTAATCTCTGGCCGGAGTGTCCTTATCGTCTACCACAACTTTGACCTGCTGGCCGTGGATGTTCATGCGCGCGGCCGTGCTGATCTCCAAACGGAAGGCATCAACGGGGAGATTGCGAACGTTTTCTTCAATGAAATCTCCTGGCACCCCCAGATGGATCAAGGCCCCAAGCACCATGTCACCACTGATTCCTGAAAAACAGTCAAAGTAAGCGATTTTCATTGGACAGTTCTGATTACCAGCATCCTATTTTGCAAAGCACAGAAATGGTCGAAAAATTGGAACTGTGCGGTTAAGAAACTATTGAAAATCAATCACGAAAACACGAAAGTACGTACTGTTCTCAAGGCGAACGCCGCAAAGCACGAAGTAAGACATGGAAATCAAGTTACTGGCATTTTTTGGCTTTTCAGGATAAGCCGTGAAGGATTTTATCTTTGGTAACGACCGATAAGCAAGCCTTGCACCCCATGTAGCACTAGGCTTTAGCACTGACTATCCAAAAGATCTCATTTTTTCATTTTTTCGTACCTTCGCACCTTCGTGCTTTCGTGATAATTCCTTTCTTTTTTTCGTGTTGCGTAATCTGTCGTGTAACCGTACAGGTCGATAAGTTTTAGGAAAACAGGCTCAATTCATTTTTTGGCCTCGTTGTCGCGAAGATGCAGACTCCAAAAGCATGTAGCACATCACGATTTGGCAGTCAAAACAAAGAGTACCTCATCATCGGGTGAAAAAACTACTCAACCTGGTCCTCCGCCTACGGTGATAAGACTGGTGTCCCTTCGGACGACATTTGAAAGGGGAGGTATCCACCTGCGACCTATAGAGTCTGCCTGCATAAGAAAGTCCTGAGAGCTTCAATTATTTCATGGTGATAGTGGTTCTCAAGCACACCAATCCGAAAGTCCAAAAAGAGTTTTTCGATTGTGTAAATCAACTGGCAAAAGGCTATGGATTCCTTTTTCAGGCCGTTGATCCTGGAGGGACTGATCCACACATCACTTGGATATTTCTTCCTCTGTTTCCGATCCTGTAGTGGGATTACAGTAATAAAAGGATATGTGACAACGCGGTTTACCGCATCCGGCGAGATAATAATATAAGGTCTGCTTGTTTTCGAGGTGTCCCCGGGTTGAGGTGGTTGGCTAGAAACATGTGAAGCCTTTTGCCGGACACTCCAGATCTAAAAATGTTTCATAGATTCTGTAACTTGATCCCCCTTTTTCCGGTCTGGATGAAACTTTCGTCAGCAGAGTATTCTCTGGCCATTTCTTCCAGTTCTATTTCCTGGAATCTCTGTCGTAGCAATTCGATCCCGCTTCTTACAACCTGACTCTTGTCTTTGAATGCCTCTTTCTTGACCAGAAAGCTAATGAATTCAACCTGCTCGGAACTCAGAGAGAATTGTTTCTTTACAACAGGCATAGATTGATCTCCCATGAATAACCTACTTACTGACATAAACATAGCATGCCATATGGCTAGCCCAAAGGCAAGCTTCTTGTCACGTCTATTACCCATGTACCTCTCCGCCGGAAAGTGGTCTCGACCTTCTTTCGTGGAGTTGTATGATTTCGAGCAAGAGTTCCGCAGACCTAACCATGTCATCCAGCCGGATGGTTTCGCGCACAGTGTGCACATCCTTCATGCCTGTGCCGAGTATGCCAGCGACAATACCGTGTCCAAAGAATATATTTGCATCGCTGCCGCCGCCGCTCGTTTTGGTCTTTAGCTCACGACCGAGGCGTGCTGCCGCTTCCTTGGCCATAGCAATCACCAAGTGATCTTCAGGAACCTTTAGGACCGAGAAATCGTGGCGAACTGCGGCCTCAAGCCTCGGGAGCCCGTCTTCTGAGGGATGGGCCTCTCTATATTCTGAGACTTCTTGTTCAAAAGACTGTACGATATTTTGTGTCTCATCATCGAGTTTTTGGGGGTTGTGGCTGCGAACCTCTCCGGCCACGCTCACCAGGCCGGGCACGATGTTCGTGGCTGTGCCTCCTTCAATCATCCCGATATTAGCCGTGGTCTCCTCGTCAATACGGCCGATGCGTATCCGGGAGATGGCTCGACTGGCAAGCTGTATAGCATTGATCCCTTTTTCAGGGGCAGCTCCAGCATGGGCATCCCTCCCGTACACCTTGAAATTAATACGATTGGCACCAGGGGCCTGCGTCACGATCCCCTCTGTGTCGGCGGCATCCACGCAGTAGCCGTATCGCGCCTTGATAAGGGAATAATCGAGGTTTTTGGCCCCCACGAGGCCGATCTCTTCGCAAATAGTCACCACAACCTCCAGCGGGCCGTGAGAAAGCTTATTTTCCTGGAGTACCCTGATGGTTTCGATGATGACGGCCAGGGCCGATTTGTCATCAGCCCCCAGGACAGTCGTCCCGTCGCTCGAAAAAGTGCCATCTGAAAAAAGAACCTTGATCCCTTCCCCTGGCTGGACCGTATCCATATGGGCATTGAGGAGCAGCGGTTCAACATCTGAAATGGTACCTTGGAACCTGGCGATGAGGTTGCCGGTCTCGCTTCCCGCCTTGGGGCCAGCCCCGTCGATCACCACCTCGGCACCCATGGATCTAAAGATCTTCTCCAGGGTCTTGGCCACAGCCCCTTCTTTCTTGGAAACGCTGTCTATATGAACCAAGTCCTTGAAAAGGTTACCCAGACGGTCCGGATTTATCATGATGTCTCCATCCTTTCAGCCTTCAGCTTTCAGCCTTCACTTGACCCTGCCACACAAAATCGTTGACAGATTAAACCAAAAGTAACTATGTTGCGCCTCATCATTGTGGAAGTGGATAGCTCGCTGGTGGGGCTCCCGGACTTCAAATCCGGTGTGGGGCGCTAAAACCGTCCTAGGTGGGTTCGATTCCCATGCACTTCCGCCAACGCTTTTTATGCATCATGCCTCGTTTTTTGGTTTTCTTGCCTGCAATATCACCAAGTCAAAAGATGAGTATGGTCTCCCCAGAATTCCCGCATATGTCTGTCGGAGTCCGTAAGATGACACTTTACTCCTTATTGAATATTTTTACATCGAAATACGTTTTATAAAAATCCTTATCTCTCGTAATCATTGCGTCAGCCTTTAAGGAAGAAAAAGCGCCTATCAGAAAATCAGGAAGAATCCTCTCTTTTCTTTGCCCGCCGCTTGATATGTAATCTTTCCAAGCCGTTCCTGCTTTCCACAACACCTTTGTGCTGAGAGGGAACATTCGGATATTGCTCTCCTTCAAAAAAACCGTTAGCGGCACATGTTCGGAAAACTGAGGACAAAGTTCGGCATATACTATGGGACAGATAACCAACTTTCCGATTTTGTCAGCCTCTTTCAGCAATTCATTCGAAGCAAGCCCATAGGAGGGATCAGGAAGGAGGATGTCAATAGACTTTCACATATTAAATTTCACAAGGCCAGAGGGAGGAGGCTGTATTGTAATACGCCGACGACCGATAACGCCGTGAAATTTAATATGTGAAAGTCTATAGCAAGATGCACGTATCCAAAGAGAATATCACCGCTTACCCCTCATTTTTCTGATTATTTCGTCCGTAGAACTGTGTTTATCAAGAAACCCGAAGTATCGGTCAAACGCAGACACTTCCTTCTTCCTTATTTGTGCGCCTACTTGCACTATCTCGAACATTAGTTGATCCCCTGCTCTTAAGTCCATTGAGTCTCTGACTTCCTTAGGCACGACCACCTGCCATTTTCTACTAACTTTAGCTGTTGCCACCAACACCACCCCCTTACAAAATGAAACGTAAAAAATAATATCGATCAGTGTATAGATTGTCAAACAGAAAAGTGTGCCATCTCTCAGCCTGGCTAAAGGGAGAAATCCTCGACGACGTACCCGCATGTACGCCTTACTCGGATTTCTCCCTCTGGTGCCGCTGAAAGCGGGATGAAATCAGTTATCTGAAAATCTATAGTTGATGCAACCACATCCTCAAATCGTTCTATTCTCATGCCTTTTCCATTCAGAACTCACGAATCAACGGTTCAGATTTTCGGTGAACCCTGAACCTCTGAACCCTTGAACGGTTACGATTTGTACATATTGACCTCAAGATATAGTTTTTCAGGCATCTTTCAAAATCGAGCAAAAGTAGTTTACACTTTCTTCGAAATGAAGGCCGGGTTTCAGTGTTCAGGCGTCAGAAACCAGGTTTCAGGTGTCGGGTGTCAGGTTTGCGGCGTTCGCCTTGAGAACAGCACAGTTTTTGCGTTTCTCTTTCCTGACACCTGAGACCTGAAACCTGACACCTGAAGCCTCCGTCTTTCCTGACACCTGAAACCTGAATGCAACCAAAATGCCAGGAAAAAGTGTAAACTGACTCATGAAGGATGCCGTTTTAAGGAAACTACCCATTGGTGTCATTTAAAGCGGAGCGAGAAATCTGTCGTAGCGCAAAAAATACAGCACCTGCAGATTTCTCCTTTCGGTCGAAATGACAAGCAACAGGCTTTTCGGTCAGACACTAGCTACGGCCTCAGGGGATTTCTGGCATGGCGATGGGGACCTTGAGCTATACATGTTAACCTTTTAGGGAAGAAGAAAAAAATGATTTACCACAGAGGAAGCTGAGAGCGCAGAGAAAAAATATAGGTTCTTTGGTAATTTGCGGGGTAGCTAATTATAAGTCAAGACAACAAACTAATCACGAAAGTATGAAAGTACGAAAAAACGAAAGTATTCTCAATTGTTATCTTTTTCGTGCGTTGCGGCCTTCGCCTTGAGAACATTACGTGCC
>JAUVJO010000180.1 GCA_030592345.1 Deltaproteobacteria bacterium | reverse complement strand
TGAGCAATGAGCATCAAGAGCAAGGCGCGAAGGCGCGGAATAGCAGGCTATTGCAAGCCTGAGCAACGCAGCTATTGGTGTTCATGGCCAGCGAAAAATCGTTATTTGTGGCCTTTCGAGGTATAGCCCCACAGAGGGCAGACCATCCTTTTGACCAGTGAGGAGACATAGGTGCAAGCTGCACAATCAAGGGTTACGTCCAAAGGGCAGGTCGTGATTCCCAAGAGAATAAGGGAAAAATACGGAATACACCCTTCCACATCTATTCGTTGGATCGAAAAAGAAGAGGGTATTTTGATGGTACCGGAATCAGAAGACCCTATTGAGGCTGCACGTGGGATGTTTTCCGGTTCTGGTATCTTGAAAGCCTATCTTCACGCAAAAAAGCGCGAAAAGGAAAGAGAAAACAGAAAGGTTGGGTATGTCAAAAAGATTCGTGCTCGATAGTTATGCCCTAATCGGCTATCTTGAAAATGAACCCTTTTCCGAACGGATGGAGAGACTTCTCAAGCAGGCGCGTAAAGGCGATTGTAAACTCTATTTGCATGCGATTCAACTTGGAGAGGTTTATTACATCACACTCAGGGAACAGGGGCAGAATTCAGCGGACCTGGCTTATTCAAGGATCAAGGCATTTCCTTTGACTTTTATCAATCACATTGACGAAGATCTTCTCATGACGGCTGCCACGCTCAAGGCAAACTACCCGATTTCTTATGCAGACTCATTTGCTGCGGCCCTAGCCAAAATCCACAAGTGCTTTCTGCTCTCTGGAGACCCTGAGTTCAAAGTGCTTGAAAAAGAAGAAATAATTCAAGTCGAATGGCTGAGTTAAGGGACGTGGCATCCCTTTTTCGTAAGCGTTGCAAGCAACCCATAGGGCGAAACTAGGGGGTCATTCTTATCTCTTGACAAATCCTGTTTAAGACGCGGGCAGAAGGTTTGGTTTTGAGGAACGAGAGGAGCTCATCATGGAAAAGACCCCCAAATCGCTCTTAACAGCGATGTCAAATGTGTAGCTCAAAGCACTATACTTTCCAAAGGGATTATAGCCAACCCCCTTTCCTGAAATCGTTCAGCCCTTTTTTTAGAAACATCTGAATAAGTGCACTTCGATTGATGCCCAGTTTCCGGGAAGCCCTCGTTACAGTCTCCACCAAGTCCTTGTCGAACTTGAAGGATAATACAGCCTTCTCTTTTTTTACAAAGGCATGGTCGCTTTCTTCTGTCTCATCAAACAACTCGCTGAGACTATGCGCCTCCCAGAATGCAGCCTCTTCCTCTAAGTTTTTGAAAGACTTCGGTATTTTTTTCGCCATTACAAACCCCTTTTCTTGAAAAGTTTCCTATCCGCATTGTTTGCGTCCAGAGCAGTTATTGCGAATATCTTTCGCTCCCTCATTTCCCAGATAATCCTTAAAAGCCTTCCAGAGAAGGTCTCTCCCAAGCTAATATAGCGTCTCTTTGCAATACCCTCCCTCGTTATCTTTTTCTTTGTTCTCCTGGTGAAGACACCACTATGAAAAGCCTCCTCTACCTCTTCCGGTTCTACCTGGTGTTTGGATATGTGCTCCACGTTCCACGTAACCCAGATAAACATTGTTAGTTTCATATCTTACTTAGTAGGATATTTTACAGCACAAAGTCAAGCAAAAAAGCAAATTTGAAAACGTGTAAGTCCCATAATACTCAATGCCAACTTTTACCCCAAACATAGTGCCGGTGCGTCCAGGTTGCCGCACTGGCAGAAGCTTGACAGCGGATGAAAGATTCCATCTAACTAATGGCCAGGCAAGTGAACGCTTTACAGATCTCAGGATTTGCGCGCCTTGAATTTTGAGCTTTTTACTTTGCCATCTAATGTGGACTTTCTACGACACCATCAAAAGTAGCCATTGATCTAAAATTCAGTAGAGAACCATCAAAAATTTAGTCTTGACATCTTGGTCATTCTGTCATACAGAGTGAAGGGATAATCATTCTTTCTTGAGAACCATTTTCTTTTTTAACAGGGAGAGGTTGGTACGGCAAAACACCTCTCTAAAAAAGGTAGCACTCTGTGGCCGACCCCCAGGATCGTGTGGACAAAATGATCCATGAATTGAAGGAACATGGCTTTCGGGTGACCCCCCAGCGACTTGCTGTGCTCAAGATCCTGGCGGCAAGCCATGGACATCCCAGTGTTGAAATGATTTTTGAACGCATCAAACCGGATTTTCCCACGACCAGTTTGGCCACCATTTATAAAACGGTGAATCTACTCAAAGATTTGAGGGAGGTGGTGGAACTTGACTTCAGCGGCGAGAGCAACCGTTATGACGGAAACAAGCCATACCCCCACCCTCATCTGAACTGCACGAAGTGTAAAAGCATTGTTGATGCTGACGTTGACGGCTTGACCGAGCTTGCTCAACACCTGGCCAAAAAGACGGGTTATCAGATTCTGACTCATCGACTCGATTTTTTCGGAATCTGCCCCCGGTGTCAGGAAACACAGTAGGCCAACAGGCAGGCTCTCTCATTTTTTTGCTTGAACGTGTCTGACCTATAGACTTTCACATATTAAATTTCACAAGGCCAGAGGGAGGAGGCTGTATTGTAATACGCCGACGACCGATAACGCTGTGAAATTTAATATGTGAAAGTCTATAAACAAAGGACCATGATCGAGATATGTTCTCGAAGAAAGGAGGATTCAAATGGCAAAGGACAAAAGTATACTGACCACCAACTTTGGCGCACCGGTCGATGACGACCAGAACACCATGAATGCGGGCGACCCAGGGCCTGTCCTGATCCAGGACGTCCATCTGCTCGAAAAGCTGGCTCATTTTGACCGCGAGCGGATCCCCGAGCGCGTCGTGCACGCCAAGGGGGCGGGCGCCTACGGCTACTTCGAGGTTACGCATGATGTGGCCCAATACACCAAGGCAAAGTTTCTCTCCGAGATAGGAAAACGTACGGAACTCTTCATCCGTTTTTCCACCGTGGGCGGTGAGAGAGGATCCGCAGACGCAGAGCGGGATCCGCGCGGATTCGCGATAAAGCTTTACAGCGAGGAGGGAAATTACGACATGGTAGGAAACAATACCCCTGTATTCTTCATCCGTGATCCACTTAAGTTCCCCGATTTTATCCACACGCAGAAGCGTGATCCGGCAACCAATCTAAAGGACCCGGATATGTTTTGGGATTTCCTCTCTCTAACACCCGAGTCCATCCATCAGGTGACCATACTTTTTTCCGACCGGGGCACTCCAAAGAGCTACCGCCACATGAACGGCTACAGCAGTCACACCTTCAAGTGGTACAATGCCAAGGGCAAGTACGTGTGGATAAATTACCAGATTGAGACCGAGCAGGGCATCCAGAACCTCACCCGTCAAGAAGCGGCCCAAATAAAAAGCGACGACCCTGATCACGCCACCCGTGACCTGTACCAGGCGATCGAGCGAGGCGAGTATCCGGCCTGGAAAGTCTATGTTCAGATCATGACCCCTGAACAGGCCGAGGAATACCGCTTTGACCCCTTTGACATTACGAAAGTCTGGTTTCATGGTGACTTCCCCCTGATCCCAGTAGGCCGGATTGTTCTTGACCGCAACCCTGAAAACTACTTTGCCGAGGTGGAGCAGGCCGCCTTCTCTCCCGCTAACTTCGTTCCTGGTATTGCCGCGTCACCAGATAAGATGCTCCAGGGCCGTCTCTTCAGCTACCAGGACACCCATCGCCATCGCCTGGGACCAAACTATCACCTCCTGCCCGTGAACCGGGCCAAGGCGTGTCCGGCGCAGAACTACCAGCGGGACGGATCCATGCGCTTTGACGCCAATGGCGGTGGCAGCCCGAACTACTACCCAAACAGCTTTGGCGGCCCCATACCTGATCCCACAGCAGGTGAACCCTCTTTTGATGTATCAGGGAAGGCTTCACGCAAGCCATACACCCACCCCAACGACGATTTCTTTCAGCCCGGGGAGCTTTACCGAAGGGTGATGACCGACGAGGATCGGGATCACCTGATCGGTAATATTGTAGACCACTTGGGCAATGCGAAAAAACGCATCCAGTTGCGCCAGACAACCCTGTTCTACAAGGCCGACCCAGATTACGGCAGTCGCGTTGCTAAAGGGCTCGGGCTGGACACTAAGGAGGTTGAGCGACTGGCAGAGATGTCTCATCAAGAACGCGCCAGGGCGACCGAGCAATGAACCTATGGCGATGCAAAATAGTCATCTGGCCATTAAAAAGGGCTGGTGGAAAGACTAACGAATAGCTTTTGAGTAGGGTTTTTAAGCCGATTATGCAGGCAAATCTATGAGCAAAAGGAGGTAAAAGAAATGGGAGACAAACAAGAAAATTGGGTGTGTGCCCACTGTGGCTATACGGCATCAGGTAAATTTGTTGGGGATATCTGTCCTCAATGCAACCAGACTTACTGGAAATGCGGCAAGTGCGGATTCCTGATTACTGCCGGAACACCGCCGGATGTTTGCCCTAACTGTGGCCAGAAGTGTGATTTTTTAAACGTCAGTTGCTATACGCCGGATTGCGGGGGGCCGGGGCATGTTGACACCAGGTTATAGATCAAGTCCACACGGCGGTGTTGTCAAAAAAGGGGAAGTGTTCCAAATAGAGTGAACATGACGAGAGGCCTTGCGGCCGGAGAGCAGAAAGAGGAGGTGCAAGAATGACGGAGAAACTGCAAGTGTACAAGTGTGAAGTGTGTGGGAACATTGTAGAGGTGCTCCATGCAGGCCAGGGCGAACTCGTGTGCTGCAAGCAGCCGATGACGCTTTTTGTGGCAGGATCGGTCGATGCCGCCCAGGAGAAACATGTGCCTGTGGTGGAAAAGACCGCAGACGGCATCAAGGTGAAAGTCGGCAGTGTTGCCCACCCTATGGAGGAAAAACACTACATTGAATGGATCGACGTGATCGCTGATGGAAGGTCCTATCGCCAGTTCTTGAAGCCTGGTGATGCCCCTGAAGCAGTCTTCAATATTGAAGCAGATCAAGTCACAGCCAGGGAGTACTGCAAGCTGCACGGTCTGTGGCAAGCCTAGTGGTTATGCGCGATTACAGACCTCGTTCAGCGGTCGGGTAGTTGATATGTTTGGATTGAAAGTGACGGCGCGGGGCCTTGCCACAAAACGACTTTTCCGAAAGAGAGGACAAAAATGAACAAGAGATGCTTTCAGATCGCACTGGTGTTTTCCATATTTCTTTTTGCCGCCTCCTATGCGGCAGCCCATTGTGAGATCCCCTGCGGGATCTACGATGATGAGATGAGAATAAACATGATCGCTGAGCACATCACCACCATTGAGAAGTCGATGAACCAGATCATGAAACTGGAAGGTCAGAGACCGAAGAATGGTAATCAGCTCATACGATGGGTCATAAACAAGGAACATCATGCCGATAAGCTCCAGCACATCGTCACCCAGTACTTTATGACTCAGCGGATCAAGCTCGACGCCAAGAATTATTCAGAGAAATTGACCTTACTCCACAAGATGCTGGTCTGTGCCATGAAGTGCAAGCAGACCACCGATCTTAGCCACATCACCACCCTGAGATCTCTTTTAAAGGAATTCCAGGATCTCTATTTCGGGCACAGTCATAAGTAGTTCGTCTCCATCCACCAACGCCCCCCTCACAGGCTGTAGGTCCGCCGTTCCTCTGGCGGAGAGGGAGGGGGCTGGGGGCTCCGCAGCCGAGGATTGAATGGCAATGGATAAGGTTGTTACGTTCCGGCCATACCCTTTCCGGGTTGGCGAGAAGATACATGTTGAGGACGGCCCGCGCAGGGGCGATTGGGAAGTCGTTGGCGTCAGCGAGCAAAAGGTCAAACTCCGGTGTCCCATCTCCCAGCGTGAATTTGAGTGGGACCGTTTCTGCTATTTCGTCGAGGAGCAAAACGGCGTTGATTGGCCTCATCAGAATTAGTCAGGCATGAATGGCCTGCTGTTTCAATGAAGGTATGGAGAAAAAGTGGGTGGAAGCAGGGGAAAAAGCAATGAAAAGCGTCATTACGATAATCGGTATTGTTGCACTAGTTTTTATCATAGGTGGCAGTTCAGGGGCTCTCGCCGGCAATAGTGGACCAAAAATACTTAAAGTAAAGGGTCTTTATCTTGGCATGAACATCGATGAGGGGTCAAAGATCTTTAAGAAATTCATAACCTTCCAATTTGCCATTAAGTACGGTGAAGGTGAGCCTCTTGAGGTTACCCAAATTCCACCGTTTGATGAATGTCATTACGGCTTTGGTTACTTTCCGTACGGCTGCCCCATCATATTCCTTCGATCAGACTGCTCTAAGGGCCGAAAGGTGAAATATATTCACATCCATAATGATATTGTAGATGAAATGTTTGACGCAAAACAGTTAAGTCAAGAAGCGTTTGTGCAGGAATTCGAAAATGCCTACGGTATCACAATGAAATTCAAAGAGAGACCCAACACTTCTGGCGATCCCCCTTCCAGGTCGTGGGAATTCGTAAGTCCCATTGGATACAAAGTCACAATAGACCAAGGGCATGCGATCACTATTGAAAAAATCACCAATAAAAGCAGATGAAATTAACTTAGACTAAGGAAGATGAAGTGTAAGTGAGGCGTCGTTTACCGATAGCACCATGCTTTTCTGGTGGATTCTGTTGCCGCTTGTATTGATTTTACCCAGTGTACTTTGGATGCTGAGGCATAGAATTAGGCTCGCCCTGTGGGTATCGGTTTTTGTTCTCACCTTTTGGTCAGGAGATCATGTGTACCCGACAGATCAAAAACCCAAAGGG
>JAUVJO010000227.1 GCA_030592345.1 Deltaproteobacteria bacterium | reverse complement strand
ACGATGATAAAGTAGTGAGCCCTTCCAAAGCTCTGATCCATATCCGAAATCAGTTCATTTTCTGTGGACGGAACAGCAATCTTCATTCTTGGTTATACCTCCTTCATGGGCGTATTTAAGAGTTGGGGGGAGACAACAACTTTTCCGCATGCTTCTGCAATTTGGCAGGCAATGGGTCACGGAGTATTGGAGTATATCAAGTGCCTAAAGTGAACTAAAGTGAACTAAAGTGCCTAAAGTTGAAAGACAAAATGAGTAATAAAACAATTTTTTCAAGTCCTTAATCCCGCTAAAGGCGGGACTCACTTTAGACACTTTAGGCACTTTAGCTCACTTTCTTTCTCCGATTGGGGCGGACCCCTATAAGTTCTCCGCCTGTTTCAATACCTCCATGAGCTCATCAGCCCTGTTGTATCCTGCGACTTTGACCTCCACAGATTTGACGCCCTCTGTCTCTTGAACAGCAGTCTTGATGTTGTAAGCCAGTGTAAAGGCGAGGGGACAAACCGGAGATGAGGGGCGAAAGGTCAGGCTCACCCTGCCGTTCTGGTCGATAAAGAGGTCTCTGACCAGTTTCATACGCATGATGTCAAGCTTGGTCCCGGGATCGATGACCTCTCTCAAGGCATCTTCTATTTTTTCTTTGAGTATCATTGGAGATTCCTGGCTGATGAGCTATAGACTTTCACATATTTAATTTCACAGCGTTATCGGTCGTCGGCGTATTACAATACAGCCTCCTCCCTCTGGCCTTGTGAAATTTAATATGTGAAAGTCTATATTAAGGCTTGTCCGGCCCGGCCTGGTAATAGACCATGGTACCCTTTTTCACCGTGCCGATCTTATGGTTCTTAATCAAAGGGTCAATGTATTTTAAGATCTCGTTTCTGTGTAGACTCAGCCCTGAAGAGATGTCATCCAGGGTACACGGACGTCTTCGAAGGAGGTTCAATACGCCCTGCCCGACGTCGATATTTTCTTCATGCTTTTCCAAGTCCTTAAATGGCGCAATCACTTCGGCCTTTTCACCAAGGATCTTGCAAAACCTGGTCATGTTTTCCGGAGAGACCTGTCGTGCGTACGTCTCTGCGGAAGGACGAACCGCCGTATTGATGTGAACCTTGTCAGGGGTCACCTTTTCAATCCAGTCTTTGAACTGCATCGCATCGTATTCAGTCGCATTGATTCCGTCCAGGATAAAGACCTCGAGCCATGTCTCACCCGCATATTCCTTCCTGAAAGAGATAAGTCCTTCCACCATGGTTTCAAAGCTGATCTCAGGATGGGGACGATTGATGGTTTCAAACCCTGCTTGATCGTGGGCGTCCAGAGAAGGGAGCACCGCATCAGCCTCCATGATGGATTCACAGACATGGTTGTCTGCCAACAGGGAACCGTTAGTCAAAACAGCCACCGGAATCACCGTGTGTTTTTTGATATCGTGAATCAATGTCCCGATTTCGCTGTTTAACGTAGGTTCCCCTGAACCTGCAACTGTGATGTAATCCGCAGTGATTCCCTTTTCCAGCTTCTGATATAGCTCGTCCAGGATTTTTCGCACCGGTATGTACGGCTTTCGGTCGATAGTTTTTTCTTTTGTTCTGCCTAGCTGGCAGTAGATACAGTCGTATGAACAGACCTTGTATGGAACCAGATCGACGCCTAAAGAACGTCCTAACCTTCTTGAGGGAACCGGGCCGTAAACAAAGTGCTTTGTCATTGCCTTTGCCGTAACCGTCCGCTGTTATAGGCTTTAACCTGGGTTGAGCGGTTCAGCGTTCAAGGTTCCGGGTTGAAACGCCCTAATCCCGCTGCAAAGCGGGATCATCAAAAGGAAAACACGTTGATAGGTGCAAATGTCATGTTTCACCCAATGGGTGAAAGAGGTTAATCTGAATCATGCCTCAAGCGCCATGAATAAAGTTAAGGATATCAGCAGACTATAACCTTTGAACCTTGAACCCTGAACCTTGAACCGCTCACTTTATCTTAAAGCCTATATCCGTCGGCAGAGGACGTGTTATCCTTCTAACCTTCTAATCTTTTCAAGATACGCTCAACCTTATCCCATATCTCTTTGACGGCATCAGATACCTTGCCGTCCGAGAATTCGACAATACTCTTTCCGGCCACCATGGCATGGGTGACCGCCGTATCATACGGGATACGACCCATGAATTCGATTTGATGTCTTGTGCAATAGTCCTCGATTTGATCTGTCATCTCCACATTGAGATCAAACTTGTTGACGCACGCCATGGTGGTTATCTTGAAAAACGCAGCCAGTCCTCCAACCCGCTCCAGGTCGTGCAAGCCTGACAAGGTGGGTTCGGTCACAATCAGGATGACACTGGTGCCGGTTATGGAGGCGATTACCGGACATCCAATCCCGGGAGGACCATCCACGATAATCGTATCAAGGCCCCGCTCTTCAGCCAATACCTTGGCCTGATTTCTGACCAGGCTCACGAGCAGGCCGGAGTTTTCCTCTGCTATATGCAGCCGGGCATGGACCATGGGCCCGAACCTTGTTTCCGAGATATACCACTTGCCACATATGTTCTGCGGAAAGTCGATGGCCTGGACCGGACAGAAGTAGACGCACACGCCGCATCCCTCACAGTCGATGTTGTTGACTACAAAATCCGGGCTGATCGCGTTGAACTGACACCGCTCGATGCAGTCACCACATTCAGTGCAGGTTTCCAGGTTGATCCGGGCGGTTCGGCCCCCCTTGAAATCTTCTTTATGCTTTATTTCAGGGGCGAGTATCAAGTGAAGGTCAGCCGCATCCACATCTGCGTCAGCCAGAACCTTGTTATTAGCAAGGTTTGCAAAAGAGGCGACCACGCTGGTCTTTCCTGTGCCCCCTTTGCCGCTTATAATCGTTAGCTCTTTCATTTAAGTCTATAGTTTTTTAGATAAATAATTTCAAAAAATAAATCCGTGCTGTTTTCAAGGCGTGAGCCGCAAATCCGAATATCGTACTGTTTTCAAGGCGTAGGCCGCAAATTCGAATTTTTGACTGAAAAACAGAGGTTTTCGGTCAGGCACTACTTAAGAAGACGGATTGACCATATTTGTCATCCAACCAACTCTGTTATTCTTTCATACACAGATCGAAAACGGTCTTTCATCTCAGGAAAAACCTCCACCAACATTATGCCGCGGGAATAGGCTTCGGCAATTTTTCGCTGATCAGGAATTTCCATTAAGATGGGTATGTTTTCCTCTTTGGCATATTGGAGAACCCGGTCGTCTCCCACATCGCAACGGTTGATAATGATACCCAGGGGAATCCCCAGGATGCGCACAGCCCCAACGGCCAGCTTCAGGTCGTTTAGGCCAAAGGGGGTAGGCTCAGTGACCATAACGGCAAAGTCAGAACCTCTAAGCGCTGCAATGACCGGACACGAGGTCCCTGGCGGGGCATCGATAATAGCCACTTTTTCGGAATCGATACGCTCCTTGACCCGCTCAATAAGTGGTGGAGACATGGCCTCGCCAACCCGCAATCGGCCATGAACAAACGCCACCGAGCCGGATGAGCCTGCTTCCAGCACGCCAAGTTCCCGACCCTTTTCGCTTATGGCATCCTTGGGGCAGACCATCATGCACCCCTTGCAACTGTGGCAAAGTTCCGCAAAGGTGAGGACCTTTTTTCCAATGACCGTGATGGCACTAAACTGGCAGATCTCCGCGCACTTTCCGCAGAAGTCGCACTTCGCCAGATCGACTTCGGGAACCGGTGTCGTAACCCTCTCGCTGTGGGTGAATTCGGGTTTCATAAAAAGGTGGGCATTCGGTTCTTCCACATCGCAATCCAACAACTGCACACCACCGTTAAGTGAAACGGCCAGATTGGTGGCAATGGTGGTTTTGCCCGTGCCCCCTTTTCCACTAGCAATAGAAATAATCATAAGCTTATTCTCGTGTCATCACCGTCCCGCACTTGGGGCATTTCTCCTCAAAGCACGGCGTTCCCAACTGGTGGGGGACCCGTTCCCCACAACTTGGGCAGATACAGTTTCCGCCCGGGCCTTTACTAGAGCCTCCACCTTGTCCGCGCCCAGCACCGCCTTGCCCTATGCCTCCACCTATTCCAGGGCCTTGACCTTGTCGACCTGTTCCGTCTCTTTGTGGCATTGTGACCTCCGTAGTTGTGCGTTCAGAACTCACTAATTCGGACAAAAACCATAATACATTTCCTGGCATTAACGGGAGTGAAGGATCCAAAAAAACCGCAGAGGGCCACTGAACTGTAACCTGTGGTGGAATGCGAAAAAATAACGGGTATGCGTGCAGAATCAACCGTGGTTGATTCTGCATCCATGCGCAACCCGATTATCGAAAATGATCAAGCTCCAGTTTATGGCAATAGGCCGCGTATTCTCGATCGGCTAACGTTTGTTACGAGTTTTTATTTTCAAGTTTCTTGATCTCCCGATTGATCTCGTCCATTTGTCCGGCTAGCATCTGAGCTTTTTCCTTAAGGGAGACGAGGTCCTCTTCCTTCCCAACCTCAACTGGAGAAGTCATGACAGATGCACGGTACATACCACCACCCATACCGCGACCGCCTCCTCCCCCACATCGGCCACCCATGCCGCGACCGCCTCCCATGCCGCGTCCCGCACCAAAGACGGGATTAATAGCTTGGGAAAGATCTTTGACTTCCGATGCCAGTTGGGTCCCGCCAGCGCCAAAATGATCCCCCACATTGGCTTTCCTGGCAGCGTTGAATCCATTTCCCTTATATTTCTCGGCTGCCTCAAGCACCGTACCGGATGCACCAGTGGAGACATCAAGGCCCGCTTGTGAAAGCACCTCGTAGGCATTGGGGCCAACATTTCCGGTGACCACCGCCTTGGCCCCCTTGTTGGCAACCAGCGTGGCCGCTTGTATTCCTGCACCACCGCCCTGAGCCATGCTTGTGTTGGCAATTGCCTCAAAGCTCATGTCATCCAAATCCACAACCATGAAATATTGACACCTTCCGAATCTGGGATCGACCTTTGAGTTAAGGTCGGACCCTGTTGATGAAATGGCTATTTTCATGAATGAACCCTCCTATTCTACCTCTTCGATGTTCTTGCCAGCATTTGGTCCGGGACTGGTGACAAAGATATCCGTAATTTTCACCACAATGGCCGACTTAGCGGTGAGATCAGGTTTTTCTGCCTTGATCCACTCAACGGCCATGTCGTAGTTCCGGCCTGATGTTTCGATTCTGGGTGTCCCTTTGAATTGATATCCCTTGCGAGGTTTGACATCCCAATCCCACGCAGAGATGGCCACGAGTGGGTTTTTCTTAATGTTTTCAAGGGTCTTTTTCATAAAGATATCGGCCATCACGATCTCATCATCCGAAACTACCTTAACGTGATGAATCGGCACAACGTTGGGAATACCATCCTTGGTAGAAGTCGCTACAGCATAGCCCCTGGTTTTTTCCATGACATCCTTCATGTCCTGAGTCAATTTTGCCATTTTTTGCCTCCTTTCGGAATTACTACTACCTGTTAATCTTATAAGAACTTAGCGCACCTTCGGTGCGGACATGAGTGCCTAAAGTGAGCTAAAGTATATTAAAGTGCCTAAAGTTAAGGAATCCTGCCATTTTATAACTGCCTGCAGGCAGTTGGGTTCCTCTATGCCCTCAATGCACTAGCAAGAGAGTGATTACAAATCCTTGTAGCTTTGGGTTATCAATTAGCACGCCGAAGGCGTACCATAACTTTAGGCATTTTAGGCACTTT
>JAUVJO010000387.1 GCA_030592345.1 Deltaproteobacteria bacterium | reverse complement strand
TGAAAATTTTATCTAAATATCAATTAATAAGAATTTTTAAAGAACCAAACCCGGGACATGGAATGCACAAGGTGATTGAGTCAACATTTGGTAACGAAAAAATTGAATTTAAGGCTGAAATTTAAATTTCAATACAAAATCGAAAAGCCCGGAAGTCAATGAGGGGGTCATTATGTTGTGGGTTTAGTTATGTTGTGAGTCTACAGTGAGTTGATCATATGGGGTGGTGGTCTGAGAAAACATACCTTAGGGTGCAAAAGGATATGACATGTCCAAAACCGATTAAACCTAAGCCCAAAAGTAGTCACCTACATTCACCCTAAGGTGGGTTTTCTCAGACACCACCCCATATACTTTCAGTTTCATTTTTTCACATTGTTTTTCCTTCCTCGTTTTTTTTAGATCTGATTTTTCTCCTTCCTATTTTTTCTTGGTGAATATCCTTTATTTTTTTCGATACAATTCAGGCCCGAGGTTACGGTGTTTCGGGGGAACATCATGGCGCGGACATTTACTTGTATCTGTTGCCTGCGGGTTCTGCCGGCTAATCCCAAGTGTAAAAAACAAGAGTATTGCAGCAGAGCAGTTTGCCAACGGGAACGAAAACGTCGGTGGCCAGCGGGTAAATCTGATTTACTTCCTCATTTTCTTTGTGTCTGGTTTTTTTTCTTTGTTTTCTTCTCTTCCTTACCGATTGATCCCTTAACCAAGTTAGTTTTTCAAACCAAATAAAAAGGCCCGAAGTTACAGCTTCGGGCCTTTTGCTAAACATCCCCGCAAACAGGCGGAGACCTTCCAAAAACGTCTTAATTATTACCATGACGTCCTCCTGTTTGCAAGGACAGGAATCATGGGCGTAGTATTTTTAAAAGCCATTAAATGCCGCTTGTGCGGACAATTGTTTTTCATCTGCCAAAGCTGCTGGCGAGGACACGCTTACTGTTCCAATACCTGCCGAAATATTTCCTGCCTGAATGCCAAACGCAAAAGACAGCAAAAATATCGTAGAACCCCAAAAGGCCGGGAAAACCACCGTCAAACTGAGCGAAGACGACGAATGCGCCAGTCAAAAAAAACCGTGGGCGACGCTAGTTCAAACTTCACTTCTCTTGTGATATCCTCCCCTCAAAATTTGTCTTTCAGTATACCTTGCTGTCATTTTTGCGGGGCAAAAGGTGTTCTTGTGGACCAGTTTCCCCGCCGAAGATATGGAGGCAGGCACTTTACAGCTTCTGATAACCATGTTTTTCTACAGGGAGTCCATTATGATCAAAAAAAATCCACTCGTCAGCCACCGAATCCGTAAGATCAACGGCAGTTTTGCCTGGATACCTCATAGTTTCCTGCGAAAAGGTTTCTGGGCCAGCCTCAGCCATCATGAACTGTTGCTTTATCTGTTCCTGGCCTTGGTGACGGACCGTCATGGTTTGTCCTATTACAGTTTTGACAGGATATGTTCTCTGCTGGACATCGGAACCGACGAGTATATTCTCGCCAGAAACGGTCTGATTGACAAAGATCTCATTGCATTCGACGGTTATTTGTACCAAGTGCTTACTTTGCCTGAGATAGTGGCGAGCAGACAATCATCGCCACTTGAAAGCAAGGAGGAGATGACACTGCGTGATCCCGCCACAATCAGCCGGATCATCGGCAAGGCAATTGGGAGGTGACTGTCGGTGACCGGCAAGGAGAAGGGACTACAAAGCGACATCCTGCTGGAACAGGCTATCCGTGATTATCTGCTTTGGATGATCGACAAAGGATATACCCACCAAACCTGGTCGCTTTATGAAAGGCTTTTAGTCCATTTTTCGGTATATATCGATCAACAGTCAATTGCCTGGGAGAATATTTTTACCTTCGAGACCATGGAGGCTTTTCAAAAGGAATGCGAGATCACCCGTGTATCGATGGCAATCCGTGGACTGGCCCGATATCTCCATGCGCAACAGAGAATTCCCCTGCCTTTGAAAAAACAACCTCACAAACTGCCCTGCATCTATGAAGAATATCTGCGTTATTATGCCAAAACCAGGCAGGCGGCTCCGGAGAAGACGCCGGGTATCAGAAGAGTATTAACTGCTTTGCACAATGTGACAAAAGAGAAAATCCAACTTACCGCTGTCAGGATCGAACATCTTGACGCCGTTCTGGCTGAGCACAACGCAGAATTGACGCCGGAGATCCGCCGAACACGTCGTTCCTGGTTGCGGGGATTCTTACGGTATCTATATCAGGTGCGCGGGATGTTGCCAAAGGACCTCGCCTCTCTCGTGGTCGGCGCCCCTCAGTATGCCAACGCCAAACCGCCTAAATTCCTGCGACCGCACGAAGTGCGGAAACTCTTCCATTCCATTAAACCCGGAACACCCAGGGAACTGCGCACCAATGCCATGCTTCATCTGGCATATTCTCTTGGCCTGCGGCCCAAGGAAATCAGCTTGATCCGTTTGGATGATATCTTCTTTTCGAGCGGGGAGATCAGTCTGGCGGACCGCAAATGCCAAAATCCTATCAAGCTCCCTTTGCCGGAGGCTACCATCAAGGCCATTGCCGCCTACATCGTCGGCGCCAAGGCCCAAGACCGGCAGACGAACCCTTTTTCTGGGGCTGCGCGCCCCGTAAAGGGGTCAAGTCTCCGTTTGACCTTTCTTTTGTTTGGCAAACAAGGATTTAGAAAGGGGTCAAGAAAGGGGTCATCAGAAAGGGGTCACATCAGAAAGGGGTCAAGTCTCACTTTGACCTTTCTTTTGTTTGGGCAGACAAGGATTTGCGGGGTTGGTTTTAATTTCGGCCACTGAGCCATAAAAAGAGATAAAAATAAACAAACCAAATAGAAAGTACGAGACTAAAAAAGCTTGATCGGATTTAATGAAAATAAATTGAGTGTAACCAAAATTAAGCAGCCATTTTTTCCTGTACATTCATCAACTTATATTCATCAGGAAAGA
>JAUVJO010000395.1 GCA_030592345.1 Deltaproteobacteria bacterium | reverse complement strand
TTGATGCTCAGAGAGAGCCTGGACATCCCTTTTGACATTTTTTTTATGGCACCCTCGTGCGTGCCTGCCACGCACCTGGAAACAGCAGGAGCAACTTTAACGGCTTCAGACCTCTCAGCACTTAAAGAGGACCCACGCATCCTTGGCCTCGCGGAAATGATGAATTATCCAGGGGTTCTTATGGGGGATGAAGAGGTGCTTGAGAAAATCATTCTTTTCAGAGACCAGATTGTAGACGGTCATTGCCCTTCATTAAGCGACCATGATCTTCAGGCATATATCACTGCTGGAATCCGTTCCGACCACGAAGCAACTGTCGTCCAGGAAGCTCGTGAAAAGGTGGAAAACGGCATGATGCTCATGATCCGGGAAGGGACATCCGCCAAAGACCTTGAAATGCTCCTTCCCCTGGTTAACGACAAAAATTCGCGTCGTTGCTGTTTTGTCTCAGATGATCTGCACTCTGAAGATATTCAGCAGCGCGGCCATTTGAACTTCATGATCAAGAAAGCGATTCATTTGGGCCTGGACCCTGTCACAGCGGTCCAGTTGGCCACCCTGAATCCTGCCGGGTATTTCGGTCTGAAAGATAGAGGCGCTATTGCACCGGGCTACAGTGCTGACATTGTTGTTCTGGATGATCTGGAAAGTTTTGAAGTGATTTCTGTTTACAAAGATGGCCGCATTGTTGTAAACCGTGGGGCCTTGGTCAATTTTCCTGTGGACTTGCAAAAAACCACACCTATTGAATCTAAGGCCTTGAATATTGCCCCCTTGAGCCCTGAAAGCTTACGTATTCCCTTTTCTGGGAGTAAGGCCAGGGTAATTGAACTTGTTCCAGGCCAGCTAATAACGCATGAGAGTTATGAAGACGTGAAATCAAAAAACGGTTTTGTAACGTCTGACATTGAATCGGATGTTTTAAAACTCTGTGTGGTGGAGAGGCATCACGCCAGCGGACGCATTGGATTGGGGTTAGTCAGAGGATTTGGCCTCAATCGGGGCGCTATGGCCTCCTCTGTGGCCCATGACTCTCATAATGTAATCGCCGTGGGCGTCAGTGCTGAGGAGATCTTTACTGCAATTGAAGAGGTAAGACTTATGGGCGGTGGACTCGCCGTCGTATCCAACAAAGAGGTACTTGCAAAAACGCCCCTTCCCATAGCCGGGCTCATGTCAAAAGAACCTTTAGAGACACTCGTCAAGCAGTTGAAGTCGATTAAAAAGGCAGCCTCACAATTGGGCTGTGTTCTTGAAGAACCGTTTATGGTGCTTTCCTTTTTAGCACTTCCTGTTATTCCTGAGCTAAAGCTAACTGACAAGGGCCTGGTGGATGTAAACAAATTTGAAATTGTTCACCTATTTTCACAGTGATTGACTAATTCTTAAAACTTTAGCTCACTTTAGGCACTTTAGTTCACTTTAGACACTTACTTTGGAGGACCTCTTTTATGCCTTCCGAATCGGTAGGGATCATTTATAAACACCACCACGAGCCTGCAAGAATAGAGGCTGAGAAACTCAAAGATTGGTTCAAGCAAAAGGGCATTAAAGTCTTTTCAGAAGAAATGAAGACCAAAGGGTCTTTGGACGGTTGCTGCGAGGAATCGATGGTTATCCCAAAGACCGTGGATTGGGTTGTGGTTCTTGGTGGAGATGGGACCCTTCTTGGGGCTGCACGCAGGGTAGGGCGATTCGGCTCTCCAATTCTTGGAGTAAACCTGGGGGGCTTGGGTTTTCTCACGGGGATTCCCCTTGAACGTCTTTATCCTGTGATCGAAATGATGATTAATGGCCGTCTTGAGGTAGAAAGCAGGGTTATGCTTGAGACGAAGGTATTACGAAAAGGCAAAGTGATATGTAGGTTTGAGGTCTTAAACGATGTGGTGATCAACAAAGTGACTTTGGCAAGAATTATAGATCTCGATGTAGCAATCAACGAGGAGTTTTTGACCACCTTCAGGGCAGATGGTCTAATTATATCTACCCCAACAGGTTCCACGGCTTATAATTTGTCTGCCGGCGGACCCATACTGTATCCGACAATGGAGACCTTTATTTTAACTCCCATCTGCCCTTTCACATTGACAAATCGTCCCATCATCATTCCAGATACATCTGTTATTCAGATTAAAATGAAAAATGAGAGTGAAGAGGCTGTTGTTCTGACTTTTGACGGACAGGTAGGCTTTGATCTCTATTATGATGACGAGGTAATCATTCGTAAGTCAGAGAAAAAAAATAAAACTATTCCGACCTCCCGATCACAGCTATTTCAACATACTGAGAACTAAGCTAATGTGGGGCGGGACAACCTATAATAAAGATGCAGACCATTAAACGCCTTTTCCGTGTGGATCGCAGGGATATCAACTACCTCCGAACAACCATTGAATCGTATGACGGTATGGCCGTCGTCTCAACTCTCGACCCAGGCAAAGCATATTTGGAAATACGGATCGCCCCAGGTTGTGAGCAATTGATTTCAGAGTTGCTGGATTCTTTGAGAGAAGAAGGGCTTGAACTTGTTGCTCTTAAAGTAAAGTTATGCAAAATAAGACCTTTTGTATAAAAACCATGGGTTGCCAGATGAATGAATATGATTCAGATTTTCTGGACCAATCCCTTATAAGCTCTGGGTTTTCCCCGGTTGCTAACTCAAAGCATGCGGATATCATTCTTATCAATACCTGCACCGTGAGAGCAAAACCTGAACAGAAGGCCTTTAGCCTTTTAGGCCGTATGTCGGAGTTAAAGCAAGAAAGCCCGG
>JAUVJO010000225.1 GCA_030592345.1 Deltaproteobacteria bacterium | reverse complement strand
GGGCAGCGTTTTTTTGCCCGATCGCCGCCTGCCCTGTGGAATGCGGAGCTTATTCCTCTGGGGTCTCCCGATCGGGCAAAAGGAATTTACCTCTGTGCTCTCTGTGTCTCTGTGGTGAATCATTTTTGCGTATCTCAAGATACCCCTGTGAACGCTTACATTATATGAACAGCGCTCTCCTCAAAACTTACATTCACACTATCACCAACCTTAAGCCCCATATGTAGGAACGAGTTTCTGAGGCTATAGTTGACTACGGGAAAACCGATATCGACGAGAATCTGAATAATAATCCCCCTGTCAACTATTTGCTTTACACTCCCGGTATAGTTGTTCCTCCCATTCGCCTGTGTGTTGTTCAATGAAATGACGACCTCTTCTGGCCTGACGGAAAAAACAACATCTCCGGTTCGCTGCTCGTTAGAGTAAATGTAATTCCCATCATACTCTATCCTGGAAAGGCCCCCCTCAATCATAGTGGTTCCTCGAAAAATGTTGTGTGCGCCAAAAAAATCAGCGACAAATTCCGAGTTTGGCCTTCTCAGTATCTCCATGGGAGTACCGGTCTGGATAAAACGCCCGTCATTCATAACGCAGATTCGATCGGCAAGCATCATAGCCTCTTCCTGATTATGCGTCACATGGACCACAGTCTGCTGAGTCTGCCGCTGGATTCTTCTAAATTCGATCATAAGCTTTTCTGCCGTGTTCCGATCAACGGAACTGAACGGTTCATCCAGAAGCATCGCCTTGGGTTCACAAATCATAGATCTTGCCAGCGCTATCCGTTGTTTCTCACCCCCGCTCAAATTATATACAGAACGCTCAACAAGGCCAGAAATGCCAAACAATTTGCATATATTCGATATCCTGTTCTCAACACCATCCCTGCCTCCATTTTTCCTTAACTTCAAGCCAAAGGCGATGTTCATATGCACATTCAGATGAGGAAACAGGAGACCATCCTGAAATACATAACCAATATCCCTCTCTTCCACAGCAACGCTGTTTGAACGCTTTCCGTCCACCCATAAATCCCCCGAATCGATTTCATAATGGCCTGCAATACAGTTTAAGACGCTCGATTTTCCTGATCCGGTTGGTCCCACTATCACAAAATACTCTCCTTTCCTTACATGCAAATTTATTTCATGCAGGTGAAAGGAGCCAACGTGAAAGATGACATGTTTCATGATTATCATGATATCTTGTCTCCTAAGTTAGCTGAAAGCTCAAAGCTGAAGGCTCAAAGCCAAAAAGGAAACCCCTATACTCTCAAACTATTTTGTTCTCGCAATCTTTCCTGTGCCCCCCATTTTTTTGAATATTAACAATGCAACAAGAGAGATGACCATCATGATGATTGTCAGTGCAACAGAGCCTTGAATATCTCCCATCTCAAGGTGCAGGAAGATTGCGGTGGGTAGTATTTCGGTCTTAAACCGCATAGCCCCACAAAAAATCAGTATGGGGACAAATTCACCCACGGCTCTTGCCCATGTCATAACTGCCCCTGCGATCATTCCGTTCCTGGAAAGAGGAATAATAACCTTATAAAATGCTTGAAATTTCGTACAACCAAGGCTCCTGGCCGCCAGTTCGTATCTTACGTCAATATTATCATATGCAGCCTTCATGGCCCGCACCGCAAAAGACGAAGAGATTGCAAATTGGGCAAGAACGATTCCAGGCACCGTATAGACGAGTCTGAACCCACGTGCTTCCAGAAACCGACCCACGCTGGTACTGAAAAAAACAAGGAGGCTCACCCCTATGATCAGGGGAGGGAGCACCATCGGCAGGTCAATGATGGTATCGATGGTAGCCTTGCCTGGAAATTCATATCTTGACAGCGCATAAGCGACCGGAACGGCAAATAAGACAGCAAGAAACGTAGAAATAATGGAAGTTATAAAACTTAATTTAATGGCAAAGAAAGTTTCACTTGAAAGCAGCGCCTTGACAACTTCTCCCAACTCGACATAGAACACATCGGCCAGCAGGATTACCATAACGAATGTAGCATATGTCAACAAAAAACCGAAGATAAAGACTGTAAAGGCCCTTTCACCGTTCAGTCGCTTTGATTTTTTGACTTTGTCATTATTCATCTGTAGTGTCTGTTGGCGATGCTTTTTTTGACAGGATTAACATGATTTACATGGTTTTTTTGTAAGTTCTCAATAAGTTCGGGTGGAGTTTATCCGCAAGGATTTTATGAAAGGCTTACGCCTAAACTCCAAAAGCCGATACGCCATTGTCATTCGCTCAAAGCCCTGACAATATCCAATGATAAATGCTAAATGTTAAATGTTAACCGATCCTATTCCAAATACTGCTCAGCCTTCGGATCAAAATAGATGCCATATCCGTATTTCTCAAGTATCTTTCTCGCCTTCGGGCATTGCATAAAATTGTAATATTTCATTGCTTCCTCTTTGTTTTTTGCATATATAGTTAAAGCTACGGGAAAGGTGCTATACATCACTCTTTCCTTGTCAATAAGGACGATATCCGAGCAATGGTCGAAGGTTTTTGCTGTTGCTGTAAGATTGATTGCAGCATCAATGCTGTTCATGCACACAGGCAGGCACAATTTCGGAGCAGATCCTCCTACAACAACTACGTTCTTCATGAATTGGTCAAAAATCCCTGCCGTTTTTAACATTTCCCTGGCTAACCTTCCCACAGCCATCGCTTCAAAATCGCCCACGCCCAATCTCATTCCCGGTTTCAAAAGGTCATCAAGGGATTGAATATTTAGAGGATTTCCCTCTTGAACCATGATACACGGAACCTGATAACCGGCTATGACCATATGCTCTTCATCAACCAGACCTTTGTCCCTGGCCATGTTAAAATAGTATTTCGCGCCGGCGACAAATATGTCCCCTTGACGCGTCAGCTCCAGATTAGTAAGGAGCATTGCCGAACACAGATAGCAATACTCTACCTCAATCCCGGTCTCTTTGGTGAATTCTTCCCCCACTGGATCAAGAACACACTTGAGCCCTGCCCCGCTTAGAACAAACAGGGGATCGGCTTTATTTTCAACATGCTTTTCCTTGGTGCAAGAGAGCATGCAGAAAATCAGGAGCAGACTCAAGAGGACGAAGCTTCTTCTTCCCACTGCTACCCGTTTTTTTGTCTGTCGTCCTGAATCCTTTGTCACTTTTGGCTCCCGCCTTAGTTCTACTGCGTCATATTTGCTCTGCCTTGTTACATCCCACTTCCACTTTCCCAACTAATATGGTATCAGCCCTGGGAATCGGATTTGCGAGAAGCTGGACATTTCAGCAGGTAGGAAGGTCAGCAGACGACCACGTGTGAGTTTCCACACCTTCTGGCTTTCTCACCTGCCCACTTTCTCATCTGTCCACTTTCTGAAAGGAGGCCCGTATGTCCGTATGGAATGTGATTATCCTCTATAGCGTATCTCTAATTTTGCTGCCTATCTCCTTCATAGCAGATAGGCAGAAGACAAGGGCAGCACTCAATAAGGCATGGAAAGAGTTTTTCAAGCTTGCCGTTCCACTTTTCTTCCTTATTGTCCTTGTTGCAGGTTCGCTCTATTTCTTTTCTGAAGAGCGAATATCCGATCTAATAGGTCAAAAATCCGGCTTTTCAGACATTATTTTTGCTGCCTTATTAGGTTCTGTCGCCGCAGTGCCCGGCTTTATCGCTTTCCCTCTGGCAGGTGTCTTGCGTGGCTTAGGCGTCGCCTGGTCAGTAATCGCTGCGTTTACGAACTCTCTGATGCTTGTAGGAGTCCTTACGTTCCCATTAGAAAAGAAAGTCTTAGGCACAAAGGCAGCTCTTATACGAAACCTTGCATGTTTTGCAATAGCCGTAGCAGTTGCAGCAGTCATTGGTGTGGTGTTATAGCCTTCCAGATAATGTTTTTGGGGTAAATGAACCTAGTTCTCTTAGAAAATCTTTTCTGGATTTCGGTTTGAGCCAAATCCCGCCAACGGCGGGACGGTTGCGCAACTCGTATCGGGACTCGTAGAACGGTTACGGTTTGGGAGCAGCGCAACCGACAGACGGTAGACGTACTGTTCTCAAGGCGCAAGCCGCAAACGAGCAGCGCAACCAAATAACGTATAACGAGAACCCCAAAATCTTTTTCATAAACACTATAGGAGATTGGTTTTGAAAAAAACATTTTGTATAGTTCTTGCTATATTATGGTGCCTGTTTCTTTGTTTCTCCTTTTTTTTCTCCTATCAGCCCGGAGAGATAATAGGAAAACATTTTCTAACATTCGGGGGTAGCTTACTTGGCCTGCTTCCTCCTGCTTTTATCCTTATAGGATTATTTCATGTCTGGGTGAAGCAAGAAACTATCATGAAACATATGGGCCATGAAGCTGGACTCAAAGGTCATTTCTGGGCGATCCTATTATCAAGCAGTATCTTAGGCGGCCTTCCCGTAGCACTCCCTGTGGCAATGGCGCTTTATAGCAAAGGCGCAAGCCTGGCCGTCATGTTTACACTCCTTGGTGCATCGTGTGTGTGCAGAGTGCCGATGACCATATTTGAGGCGTCGTTCCTTGGAGTCCCTTTTACTCTTATTCGCTGGGCAGTTTCACTTCCTCTAATCGTGCTGTCATCATATGCCATAGCATGGGTAATGGGTGATCAAATCTTGCCAGGGAAAGACTTTAAATAGAATGACAGGATCTACAGGATAGACAGGATAATTTCAGCCGGGCCGGAAGCCCACCTGAAAAATCTAGTAAATCCTGTAAATCCTGTCGGTCAAAACATAAATATCAAAAACTAAACTTCCATTCCGTAAACACCTCGTTGAAGTTCTCTCCTGACCTGTGATATCTGGAGCCAGCAGGGCCGAAGGAGAACTTTGCTGCAATGGTGGCTTCAAGATGATCAGTCACGTCATAGACGATCCTGGGAGTCAGCCTCAATTCTTCATCCGTTATGTAGTACAAGCCCCTGAATTCAAGGAAAAGAGTGTCCTGAAACAGCCAATAATCGAGTCGCAATGTCATCAGCGGGGTATGCCTGTTCAACTGCCGGTGCAAGCGTGCATTAAAGGCATCGACACCGGCCTGCGGGTCGTCCCCTATCTCAGACTCGTCATCCGGGATGGGCTCGTAGTCAAGCACATGTATCATGCCGTATTGCGCGTTGACTATGAAATCCTCAAAACATTCCGACTCCAGGCCCACAATCCATTCCACATTCGACTTGGTTCTACCAGGGCTCTTGCCGCTCTTATTCTTAATGATATTACAAGCACCCTCTCCCCGTAATATCAGCGGACCGAGCACAGAAGAAAAGTCGGCCCCTATGGAATGAATACGATTATAGGCCGGCTTTACCCAAACTTCGGTCGTTTCGCTGCCCATAATGGCTTTGTCAAGTATTATATCCGGGAATGAGTCCCACCCGTAAAAGTAGCTCAGGGAGGCATCCGTCGCCCTAAAAGAGGTAGAACATTTCACGGCCACTGTTGAATTGGATAGCGTCTTTGCAGGGAGTTGCGGGTCTTCAACGGTTACTTCTGCCTCCTCCGGGAAACGAGAAAGCCTGAATTTGGAATCAACAAAAATCGGCTGCCACACCCCTGTTATGGTATAGTCTCCCACGTACAGATCCCCCTTTAGGGCAAGGATGCCGAGCCTCCGGTCATCGCGATCGGAAGAGACGATCGTCATGTTTTTGGGACACAGCTTGTCCGTGGGGTTGATCCCGTCTGCCACCCCCCAGGAGATAATCTGCTGACCCGCGGTGACATCGAGCCAGTCTCCACGAAATCTGAAATACCCCTCCCT
>JAUVJO010000200.1 GCA_030592345.1 Deltaproteobacteria bacterium | reverse complement strand
AGCGCCACGGCCTGAATGATCTCCTGTTTTGTAGCATGGTAATTGATATTTAATATCGTGTATGGATTCATCATCTTACCTCAGCTCCAGTTGGTCAAGCATGTGGCCTATATCATATAGAACGGGATGAGATTCATCCACCCTGGCGCACCACCCATAAAAATCTTTCAGCAAAAAAGTCTTTTCCTTGTCTTCCATTTCCATTCTATCTATGCTCTTGACACTATATTCGAAGAACTCGAAGAACTCGTCCCGCACCTCCTGGTTTTCGGATTCCGCTGCTATTTTGCAAGCCTTGTTCATCTTATGTCGTCTTAACGCCTTGGCGAGTTCTATCCTTTCGATCTCGACTTGAGTGTCATTCAGGTTGCCGATGGCGTGTTCATTTTCGGGGTTGAGGATTAATGCCTTTCTCAAAATAGTGTCAAGGGTCTTGCCATTTATCTGCTCCTGGTTGTACATGTCGATGGCCCGCCTGCTCATAATCAGGGAAAGGGCATCCTTTATTCCCCTTGACGGCCGCCTCTTGTGGATCTCAGTGAGGGCTTCTTCATAGCAACGCTTCTCATTCAATCCAACAACTGCCATTGCTTTGTCAATCAAAACTCTCTCATACTCGGGGGCGATATCGAACAGGGCCATCGCAGACTCCAGGTACCGTCCGGGCCAGCTCTCTCCCTGTTCCAGGCAATATAGCCCGTAGGCAAACTTCACCCTCTTTACGCCGTAATCCACGAATTCATCATGACCCTCGTCTGGCAGGACGGCAAGGGCCTTATCATAATCCCTGTTTTCGATGCAAAACAGGCTCTCCCCGGCCAGCGAATAGTAGGTGCCTGTCAGCAGATAGTGCTCTCTATTTTTGAAGAATCCCCTGTTTTCCCGAATGAGCCGGAGTACCTCTGCGGACCTGCCGAAACGCATGGCAAATCGTGGTGTGCAAACCAGGTGTGAAAAATCCTGCCGGTTCCCAACCAGGGCATAGAGATCCTCTACCAGTCTCTTTTCGATATTCCAGCAAACCAGGGTGCTTTTTCTTGCCACGTCTCCGGAATCAGCGTGTCTCTTTATGAGGTCCTCTGCCAGGTGGACCAGTTTTTGGCGCACATTGTCGGCTTCTTGCGTCCCAGAGGAAAACTTCGCGAATATCTCGCCATACACGGCCGTAAGCCAGAACATGGCCAGATCGGCCAGATACCCTTCTGATGTCTCTGCCAGTTTGAAACAAATCCTGGCCTGAAGCGCAAGCATATCAGGGCACATTCCGTTGTGGCTGTGGCGTAACAATTCTGCGATGGTCTCAAACCGCTCTTCCTTCCAGAGTTCTTCGATCCTGCCATACTTGGAGTATTCCACCAGGCTGTCGATGTCATGGCCGGGGCCTTGCCCGTTCGCGGAATTGAGAAGGTATTGGCCCTGCTCATAAATACTGGCGAAATCTTTGGCGATCTCAAGCCGGTCATGGAGATCAACCGCCAACATGGAGCGAACCGCTTCCCTTTGCTCCAAGAAACCATCAGGCTGTAAGTCAATTCCATCCCAAACCTTCAGGCATTCATAGTATCTGCCCTCTTTGGCCAATGCAAAACCGTAGTTGTACATGTCGCAGGGATGAGACAGGCTGAGGTCCTGGAATACTTGGATCGCCTCATTATATTTTTTGGCTTTGACAAGACAGCATGCCTTCTTGAGAAGGATGTCTTCCCTTTTGTGAGTAGCAAAGGCATCCTCGTAAAGAATAGCGGCCTTCACGTATTCGCCGGCAGCTTCGGCGTCTCTTGCTCTCTTTGTAACATCACGACCAAGCAATACCACCTGCAAGCGGTCTATTTTTTCCCTGATCGAATCCTCACCGGATATTTTGTAGGCATCCTCAAAGCACCTGAGGGCCTGCCGAGGGTTGCTCTTCCTTGCGTATTTTTTTGCCCTTTTTACCAGGTCTTCTGCCTTGAGCTTTTCTGCCTCTTTGGTGCATATCTCGATCTTTTTGGCGATATCCGTTCGCTCGACCATCCCTGCGACCTCCGACCCTGAGGCGACTACGCCTCTGAGGACCTTCTCGAACTCCTCTTTGGCCAACGGATAGTTTCCCCTGTCAAAAAGTTTCTCTGCCCTTGCCAATATGGATTGAAAACTCCGGGATTTCTTTTTCTTGGCCATTTGTTTACTCCATCATTATTTTGATGCGCTCACCGGGTTCGAGCGCGATGTCGGGGTTGAGATCCAAGATCTGCCCTGCCATATCTTTTGTTCTATAGAATTTATTGGCTACCGACGACAGCGTATCGCCTTGGGACACAGTATAATACCAGTAGGTCCTGTTGCCGTTTTTTTCAGTGATCTTTTTGTAGATCTCCTTTACGAGACTCACATTTTTGAGGATTCTTACCTGTGTAGCGTCTCCGATATCATAGATTCCAAGTTGGGAGTTGTGCTCAAGAAGGACAGGATAATAGTCTCCCGAGCCATAATATTTTTTCGAAATATCCCATAGCGTGTCCTTTACATTTGCATGATAGGTCAAAAACCCCGGTTTCTCTGTGGGGTCCTCCTTCTCTGAGACCGATTTCTCCGCCAAACCTTGTCCTGTCGCCCTTTTTGTAACGGGCGCTTCAGTGGCCATTTTCAACCGGGGGCACTTGACGGATGTAGTTTCCAGCCCGGAGGATGCTTCGCCTTTGTCTTTGGTCTCGATGGCGGCCTGTGGCCTGGCACCGAGACCTTCTGATGTGTTCGATTGAGAGTGCGCAAGTCGTTCCAGCCTGGTGTTTACCTTGATCATGGCGTTCACAAAAGAGGCATCCAGGTCCGACATTCGGGATTCAAGCCCCTTGAGTCGGTGGACCTGGAACACGGAGAGCACAGTGGTCAGGCCGAGAAACAGCACGATCGCGGCAAACAAAATAGTCTGCTTTCTTGATCCGGTCATCTCCCTGGCTGGTTCCATCAATTGATCCTGTTCATTCGGGAGCGAGTCCAGGACCTTGAAACAGGTCAGATCTGCATCACACTGAGGGCATTGGGTCTTGTCAGAGGCGATACGCTCCCGACCGCATATGGGGCAGGTAGTCATTGTTAAGAAGTGTCTAAAGTGAGCTAAAGTGCCTAAAGTGAACTAAAGTTATTGTGGGCATTAAGGTAGATTACCCCCCCCCAAAAAAATATGATTTCCTTTGGCTGCGTTGAACACCATCGCCAAGGCTTTTTGAATACATATAGATGTCCTTCCTTAACTTTTGGCACTTTGTTACTGCTTATCTGGTAATATCCTTATACACCACACCGGTCTTTGATCCGTATGTTTTGATGAGAGCCCTGACTTCGGGCATTATCCCGTTTACCAGCGTGTTCGCCTTGTCCTGCTCCCCGTCGGTGAACGCCTTTAGGATGTCTTTAATACACCGGAAAAACTTGGGGGCCCTGGCAGGGTCCGTCTCCATACATTGCTCTCCGGCTTTTCGGATCTGCATTAGCGTGTTGACGCCCCCGAGATCATCAAGGGAAGCATCCAGGTCGTTGTATGCCTTGACATTCTCTTCATATGTTCCCGACTCGTCCATTTCCTCCAGTCGCTTAATATTTTTCCTGATCGTCGCTTGATTCTTGGAAGATATGGCAGGTCCGAAGTTCATAAGTAGATTCTCGGCGTAATAGATGGTGGTTTTGCTGCTGATGTCTTCGGCCGCCAATTTTTTGGCCTTTTCGATCTTCAGGGTCGCCCGGTCGTAAGCAGGCTCATCCACCTCGCCGGTCTCAGGATTAACGACCTTGTTGATATCTCTTATGGCGGAGAGCGATCTGAGGGTAAGATCAATCGCCACGTACTTACTTGGCCGGCCCTGGTTGACCTCGGTGATTGTCTTTTCCAGGGACACGAAAAGCTTTTCATCGGACTTTCCTCTGGAGAGCGTCTTTGATAACTGGACATCGGGGCGTTCTTTCAGGGCCACAGCAACCTCGATGAGGTTGTTTTCATCGATTTTCAGGGTGATCCCCACGTGGAGAGGGCCTTCGTGCTCAGCCTTCTTCTCTTTCTCATCCTTGTCCTCCGTGTCGATTCCCAGCCACAGGTCGCCGATGGACTCCTCTTTCTCGTTTACCACGTTGAAAAATTTCATGTGGACCAGCTTTTGCTCCGGATGGACCAATTTGAACTGCTCGGTTTTTTCACAGGGAATGGGCGTATTTTTCTCAACAAAGAGGTGCCGTTCGCCGTTTTCCAGGTAGATGTAGTAGTCGTGGGCCGCAGAGTGGACAATATCCAGTACCCCTTGTTCGATGGTGTACTTATCCAGGTCAAAACCGCAGTTCCCACATAACGTGTCCGACTGAGAGACTACGCCACCGCACTGAGCACACTCATAGGTATCTGCCAGCCGGTGGCTGAGGATAGCAGCCCCCTCTGCAATGGCCAACATGGGCCGTTCGTGGACCAGCACCTTTTCGTCTCCGAACTCCTGTTTCATGGCCGAAATGATCCGGGGTATCCGGGAGCTTCCGCCTACCAGGAGAACGTTGTCGATCAGGTCCGGGGTAAAATGGATGTCCTCAAGAACCTTCCGTGTGAGCTTGATGGTGCTCTCAACGGTTGGCGCGATGATCTCATCGAATCGATCCCGGCTCAAGACCACGTCCACATCGACACTGTCCCCATCACTGTCCTTGAGAACCCCCAGAATCTCAATATAGGCCTCGTCCTCGGTGCTCAACCGGATTTTGGCCTTTTCCACCTTTATTTTCAGTTCACCGAGGAAGAGATTCTTCGGTTTTTCGTCCTGATTTTCAATAAAGGCCGTTATATCGTCGATTTCATGTTCCTTGGCAGTTTGCGCCAGGACATAATCAGCGACAAGGCCGTCAATGTCGTCACCGCCAAGCCACATGTCACCGCCCTTCCCCTGCTCGATAAGCTGCCCGCCGCTGATGGTCAGGACGGAAAGGTCAAAGGTTCCGCCCCCGAAATCGAAGACAAGGACTGTTTTGGCCTCATCGCCGGTGACATTGTCCACACCAAAAGAAATCGCCGCGGCCGTGGGCTCTGGTAATAACCTGCGGACCTTCATGCCTGCCAGGGCCGCAGCAGTCCTTGTGGCATGTTTCTGCTTGTCGTTGAAATAGGCCGGTACTGTAATCACGCCATATTCCACATCGCTGTTCTGGGCCTTTTCCGCATCTCTGCGCACCTTTTCGAGTATCTGCGCGGAGATCTCCTCTGGCATGTATTCTTTGCCGCCGAGAATAACGGCCAGGCTGTTTGCCGTCCCCCTGGAGTGGGGCTTGATCCGGTAGCGAAGTCTCCGATCACTAATGATTTGCTGAACATGCTCGTTCTGATAGCTCCTCCCCATCAGCCGCTTGATTGCTACGATGGTATTTTCCGGGTCCTGCTTCATCCACTCCAGGGCATGCCTGCCCACAACGAAAGCAGGTTTCGAAAAGGGGAGTTTCTTCTTTTTTATTGTTACGCAGGAAGGGGTAATAAAGTCGCCTTCCGCATTTTTTAAGACCTCTGTATGCACCTTCTTAATGGCTGCGACAGAGTTCGTTGTTCCCAGATCGATCCCTATAGATTTAGACATATAGTTTTTTCCTTTCTCAGCTCTTCAATAGACGTCAGGGACGCATCCACAATCTGTGAGAATGCATTCTCTTGAAATTATTTGTGCCGCATTTATGGAGTATTGGCCTCCGGATCGTAGTACGGGAGCGCTGGAATGAAGTGCAGCAAAAACTATTGAAATTTAAGCATTTATTCGTTTGTGCTCAGTACTCCAACTGACTCGCTTTTGGGTGGGCCGAGTATAGGGGCCAACAGGTTGTGTGTCAAGGGGGAAAATGGCGCTACATATTGCGGCTTGAGGTTGTCCTGCTGTAAGTCTGTGCCTGCCCGCCATCGCCCCTGCTCAGGCAAGGCGGGCGGAAAGGATGACAGAGGCCGGCAGGCGGATCTGTTATAGGCTTTAAGATAAAAATTTTGGATGCGTTATCGGTCGTCAATGTTGCAGCACACGTTTAACGTCTGCGGCAATGTCTTGAGCGACAGGCTTAAAATCCTCGCTCCTACGAAATTGTTTGAAATATCTGGGCCGGGACGACTCAGGTAGAAGATTCCACTTCATTCTGGCGTAGGCGTTGACGAATTCGGAAACAATCAGCACATCAATATAAATGCAACTCTTAGCTGCGAGAATTTTTGCTAAGGCTTCAGAGTAGGCAGCTACCCTCGTGTCAGTCGGTTTCTGTGGGCCATAGACAAACAACCAGATATTGGCATCCAGCAATAATGCCTCCGAAGACTTGAAATCATAAGTGGAGATTT
>JAUVJO010000276.1 GCA_030592345.1 Deltaproteobacteria bacterium | reverse complement strand
TCAATGACGTCGTGACCACGGTGTCCGAGTTTTCCAAAAAAGACATCGCAAAAAAAGTGGGCATCCCCCTGGAAAAGATCCGGGTGATTAACAACGGTGTGCGCGAGCCCAACCGCAACGTGGCCCCGGAGGTTGTAAACGCCCTGTTCAAAAGGCTTAACCTGGGCGAGGATTTCATCTTGAACGTGGGCGGTATCCACGAGCGGAAAAACATCATTGGCCTTGTCCGTGCCTTTGCCGGGCTGGCCGATACCGGCTATGATGGCAAGCTCGTTATCACCGGGAATGTATCTGGTGCGCCGTACCAGGACAAGATGAAAAGGCAATGCGATCACGCAGTGGAGAAGACCCGCATGCAAGGCCGCGTGGTGTTTTCCGGATTTATCACAGAGGACGAGCTGGATGCGCTCATGGCCCGTGCTCGGCTGTTGATCTACCCTTCCCTGTACGAGGGCTTTGGGTTGCCCATCCTGGAGGCCATGAAGGTGGGGCTCCCGGTAATCACGTCAAACATCACTGCCATGCCGGACGTGGCCGGAAATGCGGCCCTCCTGGTTGATCCTTACGACATCCACGCCATGGCAGATGCCATGAACCAGTTGCTTGTCGACAAGGACCTCCGGTCCGAGCTTGTCCGGAATGGAAACGAGCGAGCCAAGGACTTCTCCTGGCCCCGCTCGGCCAGCCAGTACATGGAATTGTTCGAGAGTCTGGTGAGGTGAACCAGGGACGGGCTTGCCGAAGTGTATCTAAGGGGTTGGGAAAACACAACAACTCTTTTTCATCTGTCTGGGATTTGGCAGGCAATGGAAGAAAGAAAGTGAGTTAAAGTGCCTAAAATTATAGGACCAAGGACCAGTTTTTATTATAATAATATCTTCAAGTCCTCAATCCCGCTAAAGGCGGGACTCACTTTAGACACTTTAGTTCACTTTAGGCACTCTCTGGCGGCAAAACCTCCAATTATGGCCGTGCTGTGAATATCCAATCACACGCCTGGCGGAAGCCACCTGGCGGCCAGGAACAGCGGCAGTTCTGCTGCGCAGATGGGGCCAACGATCACGTTCCACTTAGTTGATTGTTTCAGCTCGGGGCCTACATCCGCGGCCAGGCCGGGGATTATGATGTCATTGCCGGAAATCCGGTCCAGAATTCCTGATGCTTCAACGTCTTTCCTTATCTGCTCGGCAGTCAGGGTCTTATAGATAACTGCCATATCGACTGTATTTCCGTTAGTGTTTGTAAAAAGCAGGAAAAAAGGGCTCCTGGTGGTGCTTAGAATGGTCATCAGGATATCTTGTGTATGCGTATGGTTTCCTGAGATCAAAACAGGGCTTTCGTCGTCAGGGCTATTGATTTCCACCACTCCGGTCGGTCCGGGCCTGGGATCTGTTATGCAAGGAAATTTCGGCAGGATGTTATCAGCGTCAAGGGCAATATCAAAAGCGTGGTATAAACTCTCGGAAAGCTCAGGACAATTCACAGGCTTTTTATCGCCTTGCTTCAAACCCTCGATGAATTCTTGACAGGTCTTTGCGCCGCAGGCCCCGCAATCCGTTTGAGGCAGGTAATGCAAAAAATCAATCCTGTCCAGATAAGCGTCAGCAAGAAGCATGACGCCTATTAACAGGAAATTCCCGCCCTATCAAGATACGCCTTGGCTTCACCCACGGTATAAAGAGAACCCGTGATACAGACGGCATCTCCGGAACCGGCCTTTTCCAGGGCAAGGGATATGGCATCAGGAATATTGGGTATGACATCAACGTCCTCTTTGATTGAGCGTGCAAATGCTGCCAATGCATGGGGATCGGCAGCGCGCTCATATTCGGGCCGGGTAAAGATGATGCGATCTGCCGCAGAAACGAGAGTGCGCAGCATTGGCTTCCATGCCTTGTCCCTCAAAATGCCGACAACCAGGATCAACCTGTGGGATGCGATGCCATTTTGCAAGAATTCTTTGAGCGTCTTTGCAGCAGACGGGTTGTGTGCGCCATCCAGCAGGATAAAAGGGTCCTTTGACACCACCTCGAGACGCCCAGGCCAGTTTGTTGTGGCGAGCCCTGTGTAGATTGCTTCATCAGGCACGCCCAGGCCTTTTTCCATAAGGAGTTCCAGTGCCCCGAGGGCAAGGGCCGCATTGGTGATCTGATGATTTCCGGAAAGTCCCGGTTTGACTCGCGGCCATCGGTACTTGGTGCCCAGGTAGGTAAAAAAGCCATCTTCCTCTTTCCGGATCTTGATTTCTTTTCCGATCCTGTGCAATGTCACGTCTTTTTCTGCGGCCGTCCTCTCAATGACCTGAACAGCACTTTTTTGCCGCGTTGCCGTGACAACGCCAGCACCACTCTTTATGACACCCGCCTTTTCCTTAGCGATCTCGGCCAGGGTGTTTCCAAGGTATTCGGTGTGCTCCATGCTGATGTTGGAAATGATGGATACCTCTGGATGCACCAGGTTGGTGGCATCGAATCTTCCGCCCATCCCGGTTTCAAGGACTGCCCAATCCACCTTTTCCAGGGCGAAATGGTAAAGCGCCATGGCAGTGGCACACTCAAAGAAGGTAGGGGGTTCGCCCTGGGTGTAGATCCGCTGGACTGCATCGGCAGCATCGGCCACATCTTTGTCCGAGATGGGCTGGCCATTTATCCGAATGCGCTCATTGAACCGGATGAGATGTGGGGAGGTATAAAGGCCCACCGTGTATCCTGCACGGTCAAGGATTGAGGAGATAAAAGCGGCAATCGAACCTTTGCCGTTGGTCCCTGCGACATGGATACAGGAGTAATGATCTTGAGGGTTTCCAAGACCCCTCATAAGACGTGAGATAGGGCCAAGCCCGAGCTTGATTCCAAAGCGCCTAAGGCGATAAAGGGCAGACAGGTGATCGTCGATGGAAGAAATCATAGAGTGAACTGAAGTGCCTAAAGTGAGCTAAAGTGCCTAAAGTGCCTAAAGTTAAAAGGATTCAGGGATTGGGGGATTGAGGGATTAACGTCATGACAGATTCATTAAATTCAAAATCCCTGAATTGAATAGTATTGCATTCAACTTTAGCTCACTTTAGGCATTTTAGGCACTTTAGCTCACTCTCTACATCAGAGGCAACCCCCTTTAATTCTTCTTGTGATGCTTCGATGAGGCGAAACGATGACCGTAAAGACCTCAATGCCTGAAACTCCTCTGGCCGGTGTAGACCATGGTTACATTTGCCTCGTTGCATGCCTCGATAGACTGGTAGTCGTTAAGCGAACCACCAGGGTGGATCACAGCGGAGATGCCTTCCCGGATGCCTACATCCACGCCGTCCCGGAAGGGGAAAAAGGCGTCACTCACCATGGCAGCGCCGATCAGGCCGCCCTTTTCCCTGGCCACTCTTTCGTCAATCTCCTTTTTCTTTTCTTTGTCGGCAAGCTCATTGTAAGCAATCTTTAGTTCCTCAAAACAATACCGGTCTGCCAGCTTGCGGTAGGCCTTGTCTCTGGCAATCTCGGCAACACCCACACGATCCTGTTCGCCGGTTCCGATTCCTACCGTGACCTCGTTCTTGACATATAGCACGGAGTTGGATGTGACACCGGATTCCACCAGCCAGCCGAAGAGCATGTCCTGATACTCCTGCCCTGTTGGCTCTCTTTTTATACAATAGTTCTTACCTTTGTATTCGCATTCTGCGAGCTTTAGAGCGTCTTTGGACCGAGTCTGTGGAACAAAAGACCATTGGGCAATAATGCCACCGTCCATAAGGCTTTTAAAGTCCACAACCCTCTCACCCACAAAAGTCTGCAAACGGCTGATGTTAGAGATTTTTATCACCCGCAGATTCTTCTTTTTGGAAAAGATATCCATGACACCCTCTTCAAAATCAGGGGCCACGACCACTTCGGCATATTGCTCGCTAATGGCTTCTGCCGTGGCCTTGTCTGCTGGTTGGTTCAGCGTAATGCAGCCACCAAACGCGGCCACACGGTCGGCAATATTGGCCTTGATGTAAGCCTCCTCCAGGGAATCGGCTCGCGCAACCCCGCAGGGATTGTTGTGCTTTACGATCACAACAGTGGGCCTGTCCGCAAAGTACCTCAAGATGTTAAGGGAGTTGTCCGCATCGGTCAGGTTGGTCTTCCCGGGGTGCTTGCCTGATTGAAGGAGTTCGATATCAGAGGCAAGGTATCTGCCTGGCTGGATGGTCCGGGCTTCGCCCAGGACGAGATTCCCGTTCACTAACCTATATAGGGCTGCCTCCTGGCCCGGGTTTTCTCCATACCTGAGCCCTTTTTGCACATCATCGACCACCCAGGACACCTTTTCGTAGAAAAGGGTCTGGCGATGATCCCCATCCACAAAGGATATCTCCATATTGGGAGAAAAGTGGTCATCCATAATCGTCCTGTACATTTTCTTGAGATCTTCAGCCATTATACTAATCCTCCATGATCTTGTAACACGCGTGAACATCGCCAAATGGTTTGCCTACCAGAAAATCTGCAATATGCCGGTCATATACGGCAGTGTGATCGAATGCCTTTTGGGCCAGGGCATATCGAAGTTCTATAGAGAGCTTACCGTCATTTGCTTTCATCTCAGAGACGATCTTTGAGTAATCGCCAGGGTCTACAACGGACGCTACTCGTATGAAATTTTTTGCCGAAGCCCTGATCATGCAAGGGCCTCCGATATCAATGTTTCCCCTGGCCTCTTCCACAGTGACGCCCTCTCCGGATATGGTCTCCTTAAACGGATAGAGGTTAACAACCACCATATCTATGGCAACAGCACCGGTCCTTTGAAGGT
>JAUVJO010000428.1 GCA_030592345.1 Deltaproteobacteria bacterium | reverse complement strand
TAAATCAAATTCAGTGGCAAATAAGAATAGAGGCTTTGTGAAGCATACCAATATTATTTTTTTCTCACTTTTTGGCCCTCTTAAAATCCACCTGAAACCCTTATGGAATCAGATTTTGTAAGCAATTTGTAGGGGGCCATTGTTGAGCAACTATTTTGGTCAATTTGGACAGCCTAGGTTTGATGCCTATTGTTTAATAAATCACATTCCTTTGACAGGTCAAGGGAAAATGTTGGTTTTCATTGTGAACGCTTCTTTTCTTGGGGATGACTTCGGTGACGAAAAGGCTCTTTGACAAAAAACGATAAACAGCAGGGCAGCTTCCCATACATGGTCACCCCTCAAGGCAAACGGCCAAGAGAAGCGCTGCTTTTGGACTCAGAAATAGTACCACGTGAAATAAGAAAAACAAAAGATTTGGTCAACACTTGGTCAACATTTTGCAGAAAATATCCCCCTATTTCCCGGTTTATCACTCTGTTCACTTTTCATACTCAAGTTGATATAACCTGATGATTATCCATATATTTTCATGTTCACGCTGGTTACCTTTTTTTACCCAGAATCCACGGGAATTCGGACTACGAATCCGTAGGTCGCAGGTTCGAATCCTGCTGGGCGCACCAATAAAATGAAGGACTTAGCCCGTATGGTTGAGTCCTTTTTTTGTTGAAGGTGTCATTTTTGCCCAAATTTTGCCCAAAATCCGTTTTCCCTATGCTTCATTCTGGTTCCCCTTGCTTACCTGAATGACTTCGTTGAAAGCAGCGCCGTCTGAAAATCCTCCAGCATTTTCAATGTACTTGCTGTAGACCTTGATAACCATCTCAGTATTCCGATGCCCCATGACCTTCGCTATCCAGAGAGGACTTTCCCCGCAACTCAAGGCAACCGTTGCGAAACTGTGCCTGGTCTGTTTCATTTCCCGATACGTAAGACCTGCTCTTTTCAAGGCAGGAACCCATACCCTTTCCCTTAGATTGCTGGGGCACACTCGATCACCGTCAGGGGTGCAAAAGAAATATTTGCCGCCACACCGATCATGGATCTCCTTTTGGGCTTGTAAAGCGTCGAACATCGCCGGGATCAGCTTGATGGTTCTCCTACTGTACCGGTTTTTCGTTCTTCCCTCGATCCGTTTGCCATTCTCATCCAAAGTGATGGCACGGCGGACATGGAGAAGCTTTTTTATCCAGTCAATGTCGCGAGGCTTGAGCCCAATCTGTTCACCCGCTCTCAGCCCAATGGTGAATGCAGACCGAAAGTACGGCTTCCAATGGTCTGTTACCGCTGCTTTCAAGGTTAGCTGCTCTTCAACGGAAAACGGGAATATCTTCTCAATGGGGTCACCTTCAGGCAGCCTCTTGAGGCCAAAAAACGGGTCGTATGTATCACCCCACCCATACTTGACAGCGGCACTCTTACAAATCATCCTCAACGGGATAAAAACCTTGTTAATAGTCTCGTTTTGGACTGGTTTCTTTCTATACCGCCGTCCACGCGCCCAGGAAATGAACTCCTCAAAGGTGAACGCGTTGAGATCTGCAAAAGGCATGTCACCGAAAAAGGGCAACAAGTAAAGATAAATGTTGCTCTTGTAGCTGGCCAGCGTACGTCCGATCACCCGACCGGAGCCTTTGTGCAGGTTGTACCAGACCCATATGTGGTCCCTAACAAGGACTTCTTCCGGCGGCTTCTTGTCCCCACAAGGCCCTTTCCTTCTTACTGAAATGCTTGGCTTTCTTGCTTTCCGGAAGTAAATATTCGGCCAACCCCTTCACTGATCATTTTTTCAGCAAAGTTCTAAAGTTTGTATTTAGTGTCCGAACGAAAAGTCCCTATTTTAGAGCTCGGCAGGTCAGCTGCTTTCATTTTTTTCCGACGCGAAGCATATCGGAAGCATTATGCAAGTTTTTCAGCCGGCAGGGCTTCTCATTAGAGAT
>JAUVJO010000352.1 GCA_030592345.1 Deltaproteobacteria bacterium | reverse complement strand
TGAGATCTTGATGCATAAGGGTTTGCGAAAACCACAGGCATACCCGTGGATATGTCGAGGATTTTCGTGAATCCTTGATGCGCAAGAGATCAGTGCAGATCGAGTCAAAAATCGCTCAATTTAGGTTGAATATTGTCGATTGAATATTGAATATTTGTGGAATCGCTCCTGCCTTTGACGGCACGGCAGACAGGTCGCTCTGTCTTTTTGTTATAAAATATAATAGAATACCTTCAATCTTCAATCTTCAGTTCCACCCTGAACCGGGCGCCGCCTTCTGCCCTGTTCTTTGCCGTTATGACGCCACCGTGATTATTGATCGCCTGGAAGGCAAAGGCAAGCCCAAGGCCGGTGCCCTTCGTTCGGGTGGTAAAAAAGGGCTCAAAAATCTTTTTTAGGTTTTCAGAGGCAATCCCTTTCCCCTCGTCCTCTATTTCCACGATCCAGGTATTCTGCCGACAGCACGCTGTTATGCGCACCAGGCCCTTTTCGCCGTTTGCCTCGCAGGCATTTTTGATGATATTGCTCAAAGCCCTTGTAAGCAAATCCGGGTCAGCCTTGGCATGGCACGGCACAGATAAAATTTTCGCCTGTATTTCAATGGATGTTCCAGCCTTCTGAAGCTCAAACCTGGTCACTATCTCTTTTAGCATGGCATTCAAATCTACAACACGAAAGGATGGCAGGGAGGGACGAGCAAAGGAGAGAAAATCCTCAATCAGCCGGTTCAACCGTTTTATTTCATCCTCTATATACCCTATCATTGTGGATTTGGTAGGCAGGGACTGATCCTTTTTGAGGACATCGACGGAACACTTGATAATGCTAAGGGGGTTCTTCACCTCATGGGCAATCATCAAAGAAAATTTGCCCATCTCAGCCAGCATCTTTTGCCTCATTATGCGCTTATTGGCCTCCTTGAGTGCAGTCCTGCTTGCGGCCAGGGAATCGAGCATGGCATTAAAAGCCAGGGCAAGCTCCCTTGTCTCAGGAAGAGTGCCTTGTTGTGCCCTTAATTCAAGGTCGCCACTGGCTACCTGGCGCGCTGCTTGAGCAAGCCGGGTTACCTGAACCACTATAGAGCGAGAGATGAAGTAAAAGATCAGCCCTGCCAAACAAGTCAATCCAGCAGAAAAAAAAATAAAACGGCGGCCAATCAAAGCCATGAGCTGGTCTATACCACGTGTGCTGTAAGTAATGCGAACCTTTCCTATAGACTCTGTTTCTGGAATCTTCACGCCGGTATCTGATGAAAATAACAGATTCACATTCCGGAGTCTCCTTGATATGATCGGGGTTTCAACTATGCGCAAAGAACTCAACGCCCCACTTGAAATGTTAACAAGTTTATCGCCGTGGTTGTCGAGTATGGTAACTGTCGCCACGTCCTCCTCACTCAGCAGGTTAGAAGCAAGCCTTTCCAATGCAGACCTGTCATCAATCAAAACGCCAACTTCGGCATTGAGCGCAAGGTACTTTGCCAGAAAGAACATGCGATCCTTGAACCTGCTCTCCATGAACTCTCTGGTAATGCTTATCCCCACCGCGCCAAGGGAAAAGGTGGCGGCGCAAATGAGCGCAAAAGCAGCAAGAAGGATCCTGATATGAATACCCGGCTTTTTCACGGCCCCCACTCCAGTGGCGCAACACAGCTATCCGTACATGTAATACCCAGCTTCCTTATGACCAGGCGGTTGAGCCACGCGTGAAAAACCGGAGACTCCATCCGGCAACCTTCCCCAGATAATATGCTTAGAGCAATTTGGCCGGTCTGTCTTCCGATCTCCTGATAATCCAGCACAAAGGCCAGGGCAGCTCCACTTTTATAGAAAAAGCGGTTGTAGCCGATTACAGCCACCCTGTTTAATATAGCTTCTTTGATGATGTACTGAACAAGACTTTCGGATATGACTGTCCGGTCAGGGATAAGCAACAGGGTATCCACGTCTTTCCAGCGCTGTCTGAGCACAACCGGGATATCTTTTCCGGACGAGACCTCAAGCGGGACAATGCACAAGCCAACATCGGCGGCATATTCGGCAGCCTGTTTTACAAATCGGTCGTTGCAAAGAGGATCATACAGGATGCCGACACGCCGGGCGCTCGGAAAAACAGATGACAAAAGCTGAAACTGGGTTTGAGCGGGAATGCCAAGCATAATGCCACACGCCTGTTCTGCTGAAGCCAACACCTTTTCAGGACTCAAGACCATGGTGTAAAGCTTGCGGACGTCTTTTGATGGAAAGTTTGCCGAGACAAAATGGGCGGCGCCGGGACCAATGGCTATCAAAAGATCAAATCCGCCCTCTGTTAAATCCTTTACCAGGACATCCCGACCTTTGCCCTTGAAGCTGTCAAGATTAAACTCCTCAATTCCAGCTTCAGAAGTCTGAGCAAACGCTCCTCTCAACCCTTCCACAGCCTCCAGATAAGGCCTTATGCGCTGGGAGACCACTATCGGCCACTTTTGGCGATAGTCTCTCAGCGGCAGCCTCACTGACGGACAACGAAAAAGTGAGGCACAGGATAGTCAAAATAAGACTTTTAAAAAATGCCCTGTAAATACGAGCCCCAAGCATGCAGTTTACCTTCCCGACCGAGCCCTTACCTGGTCTTTTCCCCAAATTCCTTGATAACGTTTCCGACCTTGCTTTTGAACTCCTTAGTCACGACATCCACGTCGTCCAGGTCAACGATTACATAGGGGGTTATCAAGATGATCAGTTCTGTCTTGTATACGTGTTTTGTCTCCTTTCCAAAAACATACCGGACGATCGGGATATTGATCAGGCAGGGCGCGCCGGTAGTCCCTTCAGAGTTTGTTTCCTTGATGAGTCCTCCGATGACGATCGTCTGAGCATGCTTTACTGTAAGGCTCGTATTGACACTCCTTTTATAGAAGGATGGGTATTCCTTGCCCCCCACCTTGACCTGATGACTCTGCTCACTCACCTCCTGATTGATGTCCATGGTTACCAGGCCACACTCGTTGATATGGGGTGTAACGGAAAGGATCACGCCCGTATTCCGGTACTCGATGGTGGTTTCCATAACATCTGTGTCGGTAGTATACGTGTACTCAGTGCTGGCCACCGGGATCTCGGTAGAAATATCTATTCTGGCCTCTTTATTGTCAGAGGCAAGAACATGGGGTGAAGATAGGATGTTTACCTTGTTCTGCTCGGCAAGGGCTTTTAGAGCAGACTGCCATCTCTCTGCCATGACCACGGCATATGCACCGGAACTACCCAAAAACGCACCATCCAAGAGGCTGGTGCCACTGTCGGAGCCTTTCAGATAGGTCCATTCTATGCCGAGTTCGGTAGATTTGTCCAGGGAGATTTCGGCAATTGTGACCTCGATCAATACCTGTCGCGGCAAAATATCTATCTGTTTTAATATTTCTTCAATGACCCGGTAATCCGCTGGAACGGCTTTAATAATAAGGGCATTCCTGATCTTGTCGGCCGTAATGTTAATCTCGCCCCTTAATGTGCCCGAGCCGGTAGTCCCCGTTTTTCCAATTGCCACCGGCTCTTTCCGTGTTTCAGGCGCTTTCTTAGTCTTTGCTTCCCCGGTCTTTGCTTCCTTGGTCTTTGCTTCCTTGGTCTTT
>JAUVJO010000081.1 GCA_030592345.1 Deltaproteobacteria bacterium | reverse complement strand
CATTTCAATTGATACCTAACCAGCCAGCTACTTAAGGCATTGGAGGCCGAAGTTCAGCGGTTCACCTTGCCCGGAGGCTTGTTGTCATAACCTCAAGCGTACCCGGACTTTTTGAGAAGTTACCAAATCTTTTCATAGTTCGTTGATTTTTCTCGAATATGGATTACAATAACGTATTACTTGATGATAAGGTGGGCGACGTTCTTAAGCGGCAAGCGGCCTCGCAAGAAATGCTCGAAAGAGGATCGTATCGCCTTGAATATTGTCCTGATATGACCAACCCTGTGATGGATTCAATCGTACAATCTTAAAACTAACAAAAATCTAACACTGCCATAACAACGCTTTAACATAGGTGTGGTTTAAGTCTTCGTATATTGGGGATAACAATACGATAAGACACGAAGAAAAGCTTTGCGCTAAATTGAAAGAGATACTTCTCATGATTTTTGGACTTCTTTTCTTAGCGGGTTTGGTCGTCTTCCGGATCAGGTTCATCAAAGATCGAAAACCTAATACCGAGCTTTTGATTGCCCTATTTAGATGGATTAGCGCTCAAGATGACAGACACGGCCAAAACAGTGTCAGGTACCCATAGAACAATTTATAATTTACCTCAACTTTCGAGGCCGGGGAGTAGTGTGCAAGAACCAAGTGTGACCAGATCAAACGTGAAATGTTCAAGATGCGGTTCTGAGGCATTCTACCGATATGGTCGGACACACAACGGCAAGGCCAGATTTATTTGCCTTATGTGTCAAAGACAGTTTTCTTTGGGCACTAGGAACTGCGAGGTCCAAAACAGACCGAGTTGTCCCCGGTGTGGAAGATCAATGCACATATACAGAAGAGAAAAAGAGATCATCAGGTTTAGGTGCTCAGGTTATCCACGGTGTAGGACATACGAGAAACTTATCGTTGGGGAGGACCGAGATGAACTGCTACGTACACAACATCCCAGGTCGGCTAAGGGTAAAGACACCGAGAGTAAAGAGGAACAGGGCGTCGGCAAGACACGTTGAAGGGCTCATTAAGCAGTTGAGGGGCATAAACTCAACCGCCGTTAACATTACCACCGGGAGCGTTGTGGTTCTGTATAACCCGAAAACCATCACCTGTGCCGTGATCCTGAACACCCTTGAAAATGAGGGGTTCTTTGACAGCTCAAGGGCCGTATCCTGCGACGAGTATATTAATGAAGCAGCTTCAAAAGCGGGACAACTCCTTGGAAAGATTCTCTTTGGCGCGTTTGTTGAAAAGGCGTTTGAAGGTAGCGCCCTGTCCTATGTTGCAGCCTTCATATAGTTTTTCAGAAAAAGATTTTGTTTGATGCAACTGCCCCCTTCCGAAGGAAACAAGCTTTTTGTAGGTATGTAATGAAAAAACCTTTTGCCTTTTTTGGGGGGAGGCGCCTATGGAGTACCACAGCAATATAGCTTTTCAGATAATGTTTTTGGGGTAAATGAACGTATATCTCTTGGAGAATCTTTTCGAGCTTTCGGTTTGAGTCAAACGGTTGCGGTTGCGCAACTCGTATCGGGATTCGTAGGCCAGTTACGGATAAGAAGCACCGCAACCGACTGACGGCAGACGTACTGTTCTCAAGGCGCAAGCCGCAAACGAGCAGCACAACCAAATAACGTATAACGAAAACGATAACTCCAAAATGTTTTTCTTAAACACTATATATACCTGAGGGCTTAGCCCCGATTGGTATATCGGACACAAAGTATCGATTATTCCATGTGTGGGGCAACAGACAGTTGGCCGACAAATCGTTCTATTTTTTCACAGGTCACAGGAATTGAGAGACGTAATGCGGGAAAGGAATGCATGCAATGGCACTTTTAGATAATGGATTAAAGGGGACGGCTCTGACCGGCCTTGCTATAGGGATAGGCGCAGCCGTGCTTGCGCCTGTAGTTCTCCCTGCTTTGGCTGGCGTGGCAAAGCCGCTGGCCAAGGCCGCTATGAAGAGCGGTCTCATCCTATTTAATAAGGGCAAGGAATTAGCATCTGAGGTAGGAGAAGTGACCGAGGATCTATGGGCAGAGGCCAAGGCTGAAACAGAGGCTGAAACAGAGCCTGAACCAGAGACAAAGGCTGAACCGGGGCGTGAGGAAGGAGAGACCACAACCTTTGATCAGACATAGGCAGAGACAGGTGGCCAAGCTTCCTGAAGCCAGGATCTCTCACAGCATCTCTGGGAGGCTAAGGATCAAGATCCCGTCGAAAAAGGGTGACAACGGTTACTTCGAATCCTTGGAACAGAATCTTTCCGGCTGTGACGGCGTGCAAAGGGTTGAGGCAAATGCGGTGACTGCCAGTGTGCTGCTTCTCCATGATGCCGATATAAAGGGCATTTCGAGGTTTGCGCAGGAAAACCGCCTATTCAGGGTCGAGATTTTGACGCGCAAGCCGACGCCACTGGCAAACAGGATGAGGAGCCGCTTTGAGGATTTTGACAGACGAATAAAGAACTTGACGGACAGTCAGTTGGACCTGCCCGGCGCAGTCTTTTTCTCTCTGCTCTCCTTAAGTATCTACCAGATAGCAAGGGGGAACTTTTACGCTCCTGCCTGGTACACATCGCTGTGGTACGCACTCAATATAGTCTTTAAATCTTCAGATACCGAAATGTAGGGGCTTCGTCCCCATTGAGGTATTGGGGGGTGATGGCGTACTGGCCTCCGACCCTGAGGGCCAACGCCTCGGAGAGAGTGATTATTTTCGAGGAATAATCTGCCGGCGGATAGAATTTTGGATACTAACAATTTTATTACGTGGTTATTACGTGAAGGAGGAGCAAAGAAAATGACTGAAGAAAAAGAGACCGGAACACCAGGACAGGAATTGAACAAAGCAGGAACTGCCGTGAAAGAGGGTATAGTCAACAGTCTCAAGGGTATCAACGAAATCGAGGCGGAAATTGTAAGCCTGGCCAGAAATACCATATCTAACACCGTGAAGGCCTCGGGTAGTGTGGCCAAGGATAGCGTGGACGTGGCCACCGACATCATAAAGGGCTCTGTACAGGCCACGGAAGAGGTGGGTACAGGGCTTATAATGGGTGCAAAGAGTGTGGCCAAAGGGATCATCCTGGGCGTCAGCGATGTCGGAGGTGATCTGGTAACCGTGGCCGGGCAAACCGCAAGTGCGGCTGTTAAGGGGGCAGCCGACGTCGGAGCGGACGTAGCCACGGTGGCAAAGAGGGCTGTTGATGGCGTGATTGAGGCCACCAAAGAGGTCGGTGGCAACGTTGAGAAAGTGGCAACGGCTGCTGTGGCAGGGGCCATTGATGCGGCAGGAACCGTGGGAAAGACCGCGACAAGGGCGGTCACCGACGTGCTGCTCGGCGCCGTAGGAGGTGTGAAAGAGGTGCTAAACGCCATGGTGCCAAAGCCTTCACGTGCAGAGAGTACTCAGCCCACCCCCAAGAAGATCCCTGAGCCAGAGAAACAGGAGGCGCAAGCCAAACCTAAGAAGGCATCACCTAAATAAGGAAAATATCTAAAGGGCTTAAAAACGAGTCCATACGCATTCCCGCTTCAAACCACTAGGATGAGCAAGAACCCGAGATCTCCGATTATGACCGTTCAAGGTATGAGATATGAAAAGAGGAACAAGTGCCTGTGCTCCGCCCGATCCATGCATCCTTAAAGGGAAGGACGAGGTATAGAGTAAAGGGTCTCTACCGTTCTCACCCCTTTAAAACGCATCTTGAGTCTCAACTCAGGAGCAAAGAGGGCATAACCCGGGTAAGTGCCAGCACGCTAACGGGAAACCTGCTTGTTGCCTACAACTCCGACAGGTCCCCTTCTGACATCGGCGGACTCATTCAAAGGATAGTTGCAGACTACACCAGAAAGGCTGTAAAGCTCCGCAAGTCCGAGCACAACTCAGTAGCACGGGAAGATATCGCAAGCCCCGCGTCGAAGCGCGGAGGAAACGGCAGGCAAAAACAGGCTGTCATGAGCAAGGGGAAGCTCAGACGGCTTGTAGTCGGCTCAGAGGACCAGTCGGTTGAGCCGTGGCATGTGAAGGAAGCGGATTTCGTGCTTAAGGCCCTGGCCAACTCAAGCGCTGCAGGCTTGTCGGACAGGGAGGCCAAAGAACGCCTCAAAAAGTATGGCCCGAATGTCCTTCCTGAGGCTGTACCACGATCAGGTCTCAGTATATTCTTGGACCAACTAAAATCTCTACCAGTCGGCATGCTCACTGCAGCGGCCAGCATCTCTGTGCTAACCGGAGGGGTGGTGGATGCCGTGGCCATTATGGCGGTTGTGGGTATGAATGCTGTCATAGGCTATGTGACCGAGAGTCAGTCCGAAAAGACCATATTTTCCTTAAAGAGTCTGGTGCGTCCCAGGGCACTGGTAAGGCGAGACGAAAAGGTAAAGGAAATTGGCGCCGGGGAGATCGTCCCGGGGGATGTGTTGGTACTGCGCCCTGGGCAATATGTGGCTGCTGATGCCCGGCTTATAGAGGCAAAGCGTCTGAGCATCGATGAGTCTGCCCTCACCGGCGAAAGCATCCCTGCGGTAAAGAAGCCCGGGGTCCTTTCTGAGGAGAACGTCCCGCTAAGTGACAGGTCGAACATGTGCTACATGGGAACTCTAATAACCGGAGGTCAGGGGCTTGCCGTGGTGATAGCTACGGCGAAGTTTACAGAGATGGGGGGTATACAGGCCATGGTGGGAGAGGCCAAAACCCCTCAGACCCCAATGGAGATGCAGCTTGACCGGGTAGGCATCCAGTTGGTGGTTGTTTCCGGGGTATTATGTGGCATTGTGTTTGTGATCGGCCTTTTCCGTGGTTATGGTCTCCTTCAGATGCTCAAAACGGGCATTTGCCTGGCAGTAGCGGCCATCCCCGAAGGGCTTCCCACAGTGGCCACCACTACCCTTGCCCTCGGTATTCGGGAGATGCGCCGGCACAAGATCCTCATCAGACATCTGGATGCGGTAGAGGCCCTTGGTTCTGTCCAGGTCATCTGTCTCGACAAGACCGGCACCATCACCTTGAACAGGATGTCGGTGGTAGAGATCTACGTGGGAACAGAGCGGATCGAGGTCTCAAAGGAGAATTTTGTGCGCCTCTCAGGGCCAGTTAGCCCGATCTTCCGGGAAGAGGTATCCGGCCTTGTAGTTTCCTCGGCCCTCTGTAATGAAAGTGAGGTGATCCAGACCAACGGAGGTTATGTCATAAACGGTTCTCCAACGGAGAATGCCCTGGTATACATGGCCCTGGGTTCCGGCCTTGATGTCGTGAATCTCAAGGAGGACTTCCCTCTGGTAAAGATAATCCACCGTTCTGAGAGACGCAACATTATGGTCACTCTACATAAAACCGCCTACGGCAAGATGCTTGTTACAGTCAAGGGCAGCCCGACGGAGATCTTGTCTCTGTGTGCCTGGCAGATGAGACTTGGGGAGGCGGTCCCCTTTACGGATGAGCATCGTCTTGTGATACAGAGAGAAAATGAGCGTATGGCCGGTAGGGCATTAAGGGTTCTCGGGGTGGCATACGCCCTGGTCGACTGTAATGAAAACGTGGTCGATGACGAGGAAATTCTGGCCAAGGACCTGATATGGCTCGGACTTGTTGGCATGGCTGATCCCATAAGGGAAGGCGTCAAAGAACTTATGGCCCAGTTCCACAAGGCCGGTATCAAGACGGTGATGATAACTGGAGATCAGAGCCCAACTGCCTATGCCATAGGAAAAGAGTTGAACCTCAACGGGGAGGAACAACTACGTATCCTCGACTCCACCAGTCTTTCCTGTATAGACTCCGAGGCCATGCAGGCCCTCTGTCAACAGGCCCACGTATTTGCCAGGGTAAGCCCCGGACACAAGCTGCAGATCGTACAGGGCTTGCAGGGTGCAGGCAAAGTTGTGGCCATGACCGGTGACGGAATAAACGACAGCCCAGCCTTGAAGGCAGCAAATATTGGAGTAGCCATGGGGGAGACGGGGACCGATGTGGCAAGGGAGGTTTCCGACGTGGTCCTTGAAAATGACAACATTGAGACCATGATGGTGGCTGTGAGCCAGGGCAGGACCATATATGACAATGTTCGAAAGTCACTCCACTTCCTGCTGGCCACAAACCTCAGCGAGATAATGGTTACACTTACCGCTAACATCGGAGGCATGGGGCAGCCCCTGAGCGGGATGCAGTTGCTCTGGATCAACCTCATTAGCGACATCTTCCCAGGGCTCGCACTATCGCTTGAGGCACCGGCAGATGACGTGTTGGATCGTCCCCCAAGGGCTTCTCATGAACCTATAGTCACGCCGTCCGATTTAAAGAAGATAACTCGCGAGGCAGGGGTCATAAGCTTGGGGGCCATGATCTCCTACAGCTATGGGATAGTTAGGTACGGCATTGGGTTAAGGGCCAGTAGCATGGCCTTTCTAAGCCTGACAGTCGGCCAACTCCTTCACGCCATAAGCTGCCGCTCGGATAAGCACAGCATATTTGACTCTAAGCCTCTTCCGTCCAACAAGTACTTAAATGTAGCCCTGGGCGGATCCTTTGCTCTTCAGGCACTGGCGCTCCTTGTCCCAGGATTGAGATCGCTCATTGGCATTGGCCCGATTGGAATAATGGATTCTCTGGTGGTGGGCACCACGGCTGTGCTTCCCCTTGCGGTAAATGAGATGACAAAAAAGGTAGCAAGGTAAGAAGAGTTGAGAAAAGACTTTATCTTCGCCTCGGAGTCGGTAACAGAGGGGCATCCTGATAAGCTTTGCGATCAGATAAGCGATGCCATAGTTGACCGCTTTTTGCAGCATGACCCCAATTCTTCAATTATCGCAGAATGCGCGGTCTCACAGTCCATAGTGTTCATAGCTTTAGTCTTTTCATCCACCGCCTTGATAGATATACCGAATGTGGCAAGAAGTATCATCAATCAGGTGGGTTACGATGACGAGGCCTTTAGCGGCAGGACGTGTACAGCACTAACCAGTATCAAAGAGCTGCCGCTGGCTGATGAATTGCGCTTTGACGAAACCATGCTCACGGAAGAGGAGATCGAGCGAATCACCGTGAGGGGGGACCAGGTCAACGTCTTCGGCTTTGCCTGTAGCCAGACTCCAGCGTTCATGCCCCTTCCTATATGGCTTGCCCATAAGCTTGCAAGACGGCTTACATCCGTACGATTCACGAAGCTACTTCCCTATCTCGCCCCGGACGGAAAAACACAGGTGGGAGTTGAATATAGAGACGGCAGGCCGTGCAGGATCCACAGCATCACCATACAGGTTTGTCAAAAGAAACCTTCGGCAGCATGTGTCCCTGATCTCAAGGGGATGCAAGATGACATAAGAGAAACGGTCATCGAGCCGTCATTCCACGGGGAAGAGATCACGCCTGACACCCGGACAAGGATATATATACAGCCCGATGGCCCTATTATTGGCTGTGGGCCATCTATGCATTCAGGGCTTACCGGGCGTAAGAATGCCATAGACACCTATGGGGAGTATGCCAGACATAGCGGTGCGGCCCTTAGCGGCAAAGACCCCAGGCGTATTGACAGGATTGGGGCCTATGCCGCCCGATATGCGGCCAAAAACGTGGTCGCGGCAGGGCTTGCCGAAGAGTGCGAAGTCCAGCTTAGCTATTCGATAGGTCTGTCACGCCCTGTTAGCATCCAGGTTGAGACCTTTGGCACGGGCAAGGTAACCGAGGCCAGGATTGTCGCCCTGTTGCAGGAACATTTCGACTTCCGCCCGGTTGGGATAATGAAACAATTCAAACTCAAACATCTGCCCAGTAGCATAAAAGGGGGCTTCTACAGAAAGCTCGCCGCCTATGGTCATGTCGGACGTATGGATATCGGGCTTCCCTGGGAGGTTACAGATAAGGTTATGGTGCTGAAGGAGGTTCTGAAGTAATGGACAAACACCCCGGGGCGACTAGCCATGAAATATGAACTGGATACAATAGATTTCATGCTTTTGGAGGTATGGCCGTGGTTGTAGCGTTACTCTATGAAACTGAAGCAGAAAAAGAGCAGCATTTATCAGCGATTGATATGCTTGCGCGCGATCTAAGGATTGCTGACGACCCCATAAGACATCTCTACGAAAATGAGTTAAGGGCATTAAAAGAACATGCGCGAATATGGAATTTTCTTTCTATCTTTGTAAGCCGGAGGATAAAGGAAAACTTGATATGTCGCTGGCCTAGAACCTGAGTTATAGACTTTCACATATTGAATTTCACAAGGCCAGAGGGAGGAGGCTGTATTGTAATACGCCGACGACCGATAACGCGGTGAAATTTAATATGTGAAAGTCTATAACTTATTGAAACATTACTGCTTTGCTCCGATTTGCCGATTTGTCCATTGGCCGTCTATCCGGCAGGTGCCTTCGGAAATTCGCTCATTTGATGGGCCAAGCGACCGAGCGGTTGACGGATGACGGATGGTTGCCAATAAGGAGGGATTTCTTAACCATTATAGAAAATTAACAAGATCTTAATAATTTTCTAACGAAATACGTCGATATAAAAAAATTAATATCGAAGACTGGATCGATTCTTCGGCATAGCGGATGCTTTGCAGACAAAGATCAGACTCGTAATCAATGTGTACTGAACGCCATACGCTATACTGATAACCACAAAACTTTTTTCTGAAAATCCATAGTCGGTTTGAAAAAAAACGCGACGTGGCGAAAGGGAAGTGTACGTGTATACCGAAAAGGAAAGAGAAGTAAAGGAAGTCATTGATGAGCATGTTCAAAAGGTAGGGGGATGCCTGAGCTGTTTCAAAGGTTGTCTTGATGCCTTTCTATGTGGTGATAAAGCCAGATGTGAACTGATCCATGGAAACTGCGACTATGCTGAAGCCGAGGCTGATGTACTGCGCAGAAAGATCGGCGACTACGTGTACTCCGGAGCGTTTCTCTCCATGGAACGAAAAAATATCTATATGATGGCCCAGTTTGTGGACAAGATCGCCAACAAAGTCGGGACAGCTTCTGACGTAGTGGTATACCAATGCCTTGATATGCCAGAGGATTGCAAGGAAACCCTGCACGAAATCTTTGAGACTATTGCAAAGATGTTCCGTATTTTTCAGGAGGCTGTGGGGCTCTTTTCGCCTTCCGAAACCTTGCAGGCATCTGACAATCTGGCCACCATTCGGGAAAAGGTCACCGCTATCGGCGTTATGGAATCGGAGATCGATGACAAAGAGTATACCATGATGAGGACTATATTCCGCTCCGAACTTCCCCTTGCCCATAAGATCCATCTGGAGAGATTCGTGCGACAGATTACCGAAGTCTCAGACGTTATAGGGGATGCAGCCGGTCGTCTTGATGTCCTTGTCATTTCTGAGAGGATATGACCGGCTTCATTGGAGCACGAAATCTTTTTCGTATGCACTATATATAGACTTTCACATATTAAATTTCACAAGGCCAGAGGGAGGAGGCTGTATTGTAATACGCCGACGACCGATAACGCCGTGAAATTTAATATGTGAAAGTCTATAGTATAGCCGGCGAAAAGAGGCTATGTTTGGCTGCCTGTCTTTGCCCTCGTTACTCCACTCATGCCGGCCCAGACGTCCTTTCCCACAAGCCCCTGCGTAATCCTGCCAGTTCCGCAAAATCTGACACAAATCTAACGCTGCCGCAATAATACTGTAACACTGATGTGGTTTAAAAATGCGATTGAAGATCAGCAATTGAAAAAAAGAAGAGGAGGATAAACCGGTGGACAAGATAGTTATTGTAACCGACAAACCAGGGCCTGATAAATCTTTACCAGTGCTGCTCAATACGCTGTTTCCTGATTGTGAGATCGATATTGTTTCAAGGAAAGTTGAGACTTTTGAGGAGGATTTGGCTAGTTGCTCTCACGGCACGTTTACGACTGACACGACATGGAGGGTGTGATGGCGAGCATTTTGATTATAGATGACCAGCCGTGCGTTCGAGAACTCCTTGCAGAGGAATTCATCTGCCAGGGGCACCGGGTTGCGGCCACAGGTGATGCCGAATCGCTCGGGGAACACCTGTCATCCTCACAACCGGATTTGGTGATCCTCGACCTCTATCTGGACGGCACGGACGGATTTCAGGTGTTGCGCGATATAAAGAGCCAGGAGCCACATCTGCCGGTCATTATTTTTACTGCTTATGACAGCTATGTGGATGACCCTCGCCTGTCTCAAGCCGACGGCTATGTGATAAAAAGCGTTGACCTTGATGATCTCAAGCAAGAGGTAGCCGACGTCCTTAAGCAGAAAGCGGTCCCACAAGAAATGCTCGAGGCCAGACTATGTTGTCCTGAATAT
>JAUVJO010000436.1 GCA_030592345.1 Deltaproteobacteria bacterium | reverse complement strand
GCCATGAACACCAATAGCTGCGTTGCTCAGGCTTGCAATAGCCTGCTATTCCGCGCCTTCGCGCCTTGCTCTTGATGCTCATTGCTCACCGAAAAAAACGCAATTTGCAACCTTCCGAGGTATAGTTCCGGCATCTATCGAAAATTCATGCCATAAATGCCTGCAATCAAAGAAAGCGGCATAAAAACAGCAGAAAGAATAGTGAGCAGCCTAAGCCTCTTGTTTGTCTTCTCTTGGAGCGTGATCTGATAGTACTGACGAAGCTCGGAAAGGTGTGCTTCCGGCCTGCCTGCCGAACGAATAGCAGACTCAAGATTAGCCAGAGAATCACGAAAATACTCGCGTAAATCCGTGATATCGAAGACCTCAGGCTCGACGGTTTGCAGGATCATCCGCTTGTCCAGGTGTTTATGATTGCTTTGCACTATTAGCCCGGGAAGGGCGGATGTGAGATTATTTAACCTTGACCTCGATTTCCTTCTTCTTGGCTTCCTCGGTTTTAGGAATCGTTACTTTCAAAACGCCTTTGTCAAAGCTCGCCTCCGTCTTATCACTTTGTACGTCCATTTAATTTCTGTTCGTCTTTCATTTCGTGCCTCCCAAGAACATAAAACTACACAACATATTTTGATGCTGACAAATTTGCCCATTTCTGGATGGATACTGGGCTTGATGACATCGGCATGACACTCAAATGCCCGGCTTCTCAAAAAGGCAACCGCACACTGAAAGTCACCCCCTTTTCCGGGTTCGGACGGAAAGAGACTTCTCCTCTATGGGCCTCCGCGATCTTTTTTACAATACCCAGGCCCAAACCAGTTCCTCCCTTTTTCGTTGAAAAGAAAGGATGAAAGACGCTTTCACGATGTTCTTCTGTTATCCCGCAGCCGCGGTCAACCACCTCCAGGACCACTACGCTCCTCTCCAGGCGCGTCCTGACCAGTACACGCTCTCCGGCTGGAGAGGCATGAATTGCGTTGGTCATAAGGTTCAAAAGGACCTGCTTGATTCGAGGACCATCCAACAAAAGGGAGGGCAAAGATTGTTCCAGATCAGCTTTCAACTCCACCCCCGTCTTCCTTGCCACTGGTTGTGCCACTTCTATACTTTCCAGCACCAGTTCATTCAGGCTTATTTTCGCGGGCTGAATCTCCAGGGGTCTGCCAAAGTCCAGCATCGCCTTTACCATGAATTCGAGACGAGCCGTTTCTTGAATCACGACGTCCAGTTTTTTCTGATTAGGATCGTCTTGCGGCAGCTTTCTGGAAACCTGGTTCGCGAAACCACCAATAGCCATAAGGGGTGTTTTCATATCGTGAGCTACTTCAGAGATGGCCCGTCCAATAGCAGCAAGGCTCTCGACTTGAAGAAGGGCCCTGTGTTTCTTTCTTTCCTTTTCAATCAGATACCCAATGATGAAAGCATTAATGATGTATAATACCCCCTCCAACAGTTCATAAAAAGCTTCTAACGAAAATCCTTGCCACTGTGTCATGGTATATGGAAGATAGAGTATGGAAACACTTGCACAGACGAATATAGCCCCCTTCAGCCCAAACCAGAGGCTTCCCAGAACCAGGGGCAGGTAAAAAAGCATCCGGTAAACCGCTGGCCGGTATCCCATGTAAGGCAAGGTGAGGTAATGCAGGGAGAGGATGCCACCAATCATAAGG
>JAUVJO010000408.1 GCA_030592345.1 Deltaproteobacteria bacterium | reverse complement strand
GTAGCGCAGAAATGGTGAAATTTATCATCGCTCAGGGGGGTGATCTGACCTACCGGAACCGAAAAGGTCAAGACGCCCTGTTTCAGGCCATAATTAATACAGGACACTGGTATGAAGTTATCGCGGTCCTTGTCGAAGCGGGCTTGGAAGTGTATAAAAAAACACCCATTTATAAAATTACACAGAAGGTAAAAAACGGCAAATTCAAACCGGGTGTTAAAGAAACGCTGAAATTGCTGCTCACAAAGGGTGCGGATATCAATTATCCGACCAGCACAAGCGGTTCCACGCACCTCATGTTCGCTGCCAAGATGGCGTGGCTGGAGCCGGTCGAGTTCTATCTGGCCCACGGGGCGGACGTGAATGCCAGGGACAGAAAAGGGAAGACCGCTCTGAGCCTGGCCAAAACGAAACGTAAAGGTGAACAGCCCTATGAGGAGGAAAACCGGAAGGTCATCATCGAACTTCTAAAGTCAAAGGGGGCCCGTTAAGGGGGCACAGGGGAGAAGACGGGCATATAGAGTCAGTTGTATTCTATTTTTTATTGTTTTTTTCGTGCTCTTCATGTCCTTCGTGGTGAGCCTTAAGGTTTGGATAGATACTTTGTTCTTTCACCTTTTATTTGTGCCGGAAAGCCGCATCCTCTCCCGTATTACGGAATCTTCGATGCGCGTGGATTTTTTGCGCGAACCCTTAGATCCAATATTACCTGATTCCGACGCATTAGTGTAAATAACAAACTAACCCATATTGAGGAGAATGACATGAACACACCCGCGCTTCTTTTCGGCTGTGGACTCGCAGCCGTTGCCGTGTATTTATTACGTCTTGCAAAACAGAAAATGCACAACCAAAAACTGGCGAAGGGACTTACGCAGGCGCACATAAGGGATGTCCAACCGGGGTTATGCCTTGTCGAAGGAGTTGTTGAAAGCCAGGAACCGCTTTCGACCCCTTATACCCAAACACCCTCGATCTGGTACCGATACGAGGCCTCCGAACGCCGAAGGAGGAAAAAGCAGGCAGGGATGTATGACCATCAACTGGCATCGGGGACCCAAAGCTGTCCCTTTATCCTGAAAGATGAAACAGGCAGCATACCGATTGCGTCACAGGGCGGGCAGGTCATTTCATATCCCCATAAACGCATCCTGAAATCCGAGAGTGGAAAGCGCACCGGCATCGGAAACCGCATTAAAGAATTAAAAGAAATGGACCGGCAGCAGTATCCAAAAGGCGAGAAAAAACCCTTTTTTCGCAAACTGGACGTGACTGCTACTCTGGATATCCCCGATGATCTCATTGAACTCACCATTGGTTCAAAAGAGGCTCAGTCAGCTCACCGGAAATATTTCGAGTTTTGGGTTCAGCCTGGGGACCGCGTCTTTATTTTGGGGACGGCGTCAATGGATAGTGGTGGATCAAATTTGAGGATAGGAAAAGCCGATAAAAGCCCCCTGTTTCTTTCGTATCAACCTGAGGATCTCACGGCAAAATCGTTTCGAAAAAGCTTCTATACAGGGTTACTGGTTGGCGCCGGTTGCGCAATAGTTGCCTTGTTCCTCATATTGCTTGGATTCGGGGTGTTTTAAGGTCATGGGTTCTCAACCCAAGACCGATATTCCAGAAGCCAACAACGATGCTAACAGTAAAAACAAATTTAATTTGGACAAGAATAAATGTAAGCGTTCACAGGTTCAGCGCCGCCTCTGGCCACCGAAGTTGCCAGTTTGATCAAAAAAGTGACGCTGGCCTTGTCGAGTCACATACGAGAGGTTAAATACAAATCTCAACCGTTGATACATCAACCTTGACATTTGGTTGCGATTTTGAGTTGAGAAAGTAAATTCGTGGCATAGCAGGTTGATTCATACGCAAAATGACGGAATAATTCTATTGAGAGTTCCGCCAAGACTCATTTATTCCATCAGGTTTCACCAAAAAAAACGTTGAACCTTTGAACCCTGAACCCGTGAACGCATACCAAATAAACCCTATAGATCAATTGCAATATAGCAGATTATGATTATGTTGTAAGCATACTTGTTGCATAGCACACCTGGGGCCATCCGGCTATATAAAGAAAGGAGAGTAAAATGAATAAAAAGACCGAGGAAATCTTACAAGGATTAAAAACAGCCATTGAGGCAGAGCTGACAGGCCATGAGTTCTACAAAAATGCGGCCAAAACCACCAGTGACCCCGTTGGAAAAGAGACCTTTTCTCGCATGGCCGAAGAGGAGATCGGCCACTTTAACTACCTGAGGCATCAGTACAAATCTGTTCTGGAAAAGGGCGAGTATGATTTTACAAAAAAATTGCTAAAACAAGACCACAAATATGCGGAAAGTCCAATCTTCAGCGATGAGATAAAGAGAAGGATCAAGGACAGCCATTTTGAAGTAAGCGCACTGACAATCGGCATGAAATTGGAATTAGATGCCATGAGATTTTACCGGGTTTGCGCTGAAAAGGCCGACAGTGAAGACGTGAAGAAATTTTATACCGAATTGGCTGATTGGGAAAAGGATCACTACCACGCCTTTGAACAACAACTGGATATGCTGAAAGAAGACTACTTTCAGGCAAACAATTTTGTTCCCATGTAAGG
>JAUVJO010000414.1 GCA_030592345.1 Deltaproteobacteria bacterium | reverse complement strand
ATAACAAACGATCAATCAGGAGTTTTGAAATGGCTAAAGAATTGGTGGTAACAGAGCTTCTTTCAGATCCAATGATCGAGGTTGGAAAAAGGCTTGTTGAAAGACTTGATGAGTCTAATTCTGATGTGCAGGCCGCATTTTGGATGTTCTTTCCAGATGAAAAACGTTGGAAGCTTATTATTGTGTCCCAGTTCGTTAAGCAAGATGGGCCAAGACAGTTCTATAAGCGAGTTGTCGAGGCAAACAGAAAGGCCGACGAATCTGAGCCTGTTGTATCTCTAAATGATGTTGGTGTGGAAGACACTTCAAATACACTTGTTAATCTACTCAGAGCGGCCATATCCACAGGAGACGGAATTTCTGGAATTAGATTTTCGAGAAATACAATCAATGGAACTTTTATCGAGGATTCATACATTTACAGAATCAATATAAACACATAACACCCATTAAGCCCGCGATTGCAAGAAAAAAAACCTCACCAACGAAATTTTTTCATTTTTTTTCTTCAATCGAAAAATTCCTCTCCGCAGAAACTGGCGAAAATGATTCCGCTTCATTTCTTATTCTGATGGCTCAGGCACTCATCCTGGTTCCTCCTTTTGTTCATTTTTTGGCATTTATTCCCATGCAATTGTATCATTTCCGTGCACCTGCTAGAAGCCGCTTTTTGAAGTTTTCATTCCGAGAGGGCACCCTCCTGGCCACTGCAAATGTGAGGATCTGTGCTTCGACATAACGTTTCTCTTGCCGATTCGAGATAATTTGATAGACTGTCCATGCCTGCCGGCAGTATGGGCCAACTTACCTGAGGCGGCACCCGAGTGGCGACATGGAGCGGTTGAACAGGAACGGTTATCCCAGGAAGAGAGCCGAGTTGTGCCAATATCGAGGATAACCGTTCCTGTTCAACCGCAATACAGCAGCTTGATATCCCATCTCAATTTGGTGTCGCAACGTATAGCCTGATGCCGGGCAAATCTTGTGCTGTGGCCAACTTTACAGCCGTTTTGGATTTCGCTAAACAGCCCGCTTTTCCGGGTTCCTTGACGACGCATCCATACGTAACTGCGGGCTTATATAAATATCAATGGGGTGAACGCGGACGGCAAACAGCGCGGCGTTTTTTGAAAGGTCGTGCCCCCCACAAAGCTCAGCGCCATTTCAAAGCAGGTTGCTCCGCAGTGTTTGCCGCCGGTTACCCCTGCCCGAATCTTCCTATTAATTAGCGATTACAAGGAGGCTAAAAAAGGCGATCGTATTGGCTGACTGCCCTACCTGTAAAGAAAGAACCAACCACGAGACCCCCCGGAACAAAGGTGGATAGTGACGGGCGATATTACCAAGCTATGACTTGCAGAACATGTCATACTACCACAACTGTATATTTTGATCCTAATGCAGGAGATTTTCAGATTAATTATGAGTGGCCTGAGGAAACTGATATTTGAGCGTAGGTCGTGCCATTCGCAGCTAATGAAAGCATGATAAGTTTTCGCTTTCATGATTTGGGTGCGCTGGAGCTGCAAAGAAAATATTGATTCGGGCATTGGCCGTTGAAATTATAGTGAGCGAGATAACTATTAGGATTGAGACGATCCTGAAAGGTCGTTTTCCCGCCATGCGGGATTCAAGAAGCCCGTTGCAGTTTAAGAGGTCGTTATATGGGGTATTGCTTCAAGGGGGTTAGTTGGTATAGGCTTTAAGATAAAGATTTTGGGAAGGCTAGAGGGAGGAAGGCGTACTCGTCGTACGTTGACGACCGATAACGCATCCAAAATCTTTATCTTAAAGTCTATAACCGCTGCGGCAGAAAAGCCCCGATCATTGGAGAATGATGTGACACAAACGCACTCGAACCTTGTGTTGATCGGAATGCCGGGCTCAGGCAAGAGCACAGTCGGCGTGATCCTCGCCAAGAAGACATCACGCGATTTCGTGGATACAGACGTGCTTATTCAGACGTCACAATAACGGACATTGCAGGACATTATTGATTCGGACGGGTACGCTGTCCTCAGGAAGATAGAGCAAGACGTCCTTCTTGGCCTTTCCATCCAAAACCATGTCATTGCCACTGGTGGTAGCGCGGCCTACAGTGATCAGGCCATGACTCACCTCAAGTCAGATGGAATCCTTATCTTTCTTGATGTGGATTTGGCCACACTCGAGTCAAGGGCTCGTGATTTCAGCACACGAGGCATCGCAAAACGACCGGGCCAGAGTTTTGCAGAGCTATTTGACGAGCGCTTTGTGCTCTATACTAAGCACGCAGACATCGCAATCAAATGTGATGGCATGACGCAGGAACAAGTCTGCAAAGGAATTATTGAGAAAGTGAGAGAGAAAATCTAACACTCAATGGAGATGCAGAACCATCGTCTAATAAACACTATGCGCTTCGCTCCGGTGCGATTATAGACGATGAACCTGGCACCTCATCTCGCGCCCGTTGGGCCTCTCGAAAATGGATACCAGTTTTGTAAATGGATAACTTTCTAAAAAATCTTATTATT
>JAUVJO010000433.1 GCA_030592345.1 Deltaproteobacteria bacterium | reverse complement strand
CCATGAAACTTGAAGAGATCAAAAGAGCTATTGAAGAATTGACGGATTCCGAAAAAAAGGAATTCTTCTCAGAGGTAATTCCTGAGATCTGTGATGAGTCTCTCACCAAAGAAGGCTGTCGCATGATCTTTGAAAAAAAGTTATCCGGTTCCCGGTATCTGGAATCTTTTGATGACCTTCATGAAATGCAAGACAAAGACTGATACTCATTCTGGTCTGCTTACTCATTGCTGTACCGGTGAAATTCCTCAGGGCGACTGCCTGGATCGAGGGAACTGTATAAAATAAACGAAGCTATACACGAAAAATAAAGAAAAAAACTCTTGTGAATTCAGATAAAAAGCTTTGCCTCATTCACTTTAGAAAAATAGGAGTTTTAACAATGGTGAGCCGAACTCAGAAAAAAATATTGTTGGCCATTGACGGATCTGATCAGTCTCTTAATGCAGTGCGTTACGTGAGCAAGCTCTTGGCTTCACAAAAACCAGACGTTGTTTTATTCCATGTCATGAGGAAAATAGACGAAACTTTCTGGGACCTGGGAATTGATCCTGCATACCATAGAAGGGTCGCAGACGTAAGTGCATGGGCGTTGGAGCAAAAAAAGGCTATTCAAGGATTTATGAACTATGCAAGTCAAATCCTTCTCGAAGCAGGAATCCCGGAAGAATCGGTCACAGCAAAGATTCATGAGAGCAAAACAGGCGTTGCCAGAGATATTATCAAGGAGTCCATGAATGGTTACAGCGGCGTTGTAGTGGGCCGAAAAGGGCTAAGCAAACTAAAGGATCTCCTGCTTGGCAGTGTTGCTCACAAGCTTGTTGAAAAGCTCAGACATGTCTCGGTTTGGGTGGTGGGGGGAACGCCACAATTAGGAAGGATTCTTCTGGCTTTGGATGGTTCAGAAGGGGCCATGAAGGCTGTGGACCACGTTGGAACTCTGTTGGCCGGGTCGGATTATGAGGTAACCCTATTGCATGTCATGAGGGAAGTAAATTGGCTTATTTGTCAAAAAGAAAGGGCGGATTACATTCCCTCAAAACTCGAGGCAAGCTTGGAAGAAAAATGGTTAGAAGATGAAAGAGTGGAAATGGGGCCCGTATTTGATGAAGCCAGAATCCGTCTGATCAATGCAGGTTTTGATCCTAACCGTGTAACAACAAAGTTAATCAGGGGGGTAAGCAGCCGGGCCGGTGGCATCGTTGAAGAAGCAAAAGTGGGAGGTTATGGAAGCATTGTCGTTGGCAGGAGAGGATTATCAAAGGTAGAGGAATTTTTTATGGGCCGTGTGAGCAACAAAGTGGTTCATTTGGCAAAAGAGATGGCAGTATGGGTGGTGAGTTAACCCTTGTTATTTATAACCTGTACAACTATTAATGATAAAGGGGTTCTTGCTGATGTCAAAATTAGTTCTGTTGCGGCACGGACAAAGTATCTGGAATCTGGAAAATAAGTTTACGGGCTGGATGGATATAGATCTTTCGGATCAGGGCATCGGTGAGGCACATCAGGCAGGGAAGCTCCTAAAAGGTGAAGGTTACTCCTTTGATGTGGCATTTACATCGGCCCTCAAACGGGCCATCAGGACATTGTGGATCGTCCTGGATGAGATGAACCTTATGTGGATTCCGGTACATTGTTCCTGGAGGCTTAATGAACGGCATTACGGAGCGCTTCAGGGGCTCAATAAAAGT